>NC_014817.1:1077500-1315949 GCF_000175215.2 Asticcacaulis excentricus CB 48
TGCCAGCGGTCATCGACAATGAGGATAGAGGGCCGCGGCGTCTCGCCCACAGCGGATGGTGTCTGAGCCGTCCTGACCGTCGTCATATCAGCCTCCGTTTGCCCTCTGGCGCAGCGAACCTAAAACAGATCGCCTCCGGATTGAATCGAAAAATGCAGCGTAACCACCTGTTTTTTGATCTTTTATCAGGGAGGGCCCGTCGCCCTTACACCCTGTTCACAACCTGCACGCGGCTCGCCATTTTCGCCTTATGCCTTTGCACCCAATTTTCCAGGGGAAAGGAGACAGCATGACCGAACACCGCTCGCCCACGCCCGAAGAGATCACTCAGAACGCCGAAGAGAAAGGCCACGACAGCGATCCCTTTCCCCCGGAAGGCACAACGGACGAACACCTGCTGAGTAACGACAGCCAGCCCCCGATCCGTGAGAACGAGCGCGTCAGGGCGACGCGCAAAGCGCTGCGCCGTATTCGAAAGCCGCAGAGGCACATCTGAAGGGGTGCGGCAGCGTCGCGTGACACAGGACAGTCAATACTGATTTTTTACGTCCTTTACGGTTAAGGACAGGCCGCGCTGTTCAGGGCGACGCTAGAAAAATCATTGTTATCAAAGGTTTGTCATGCTTGACTGTGAAGCGCGTCAGCGCACCGCTACCCCCGCGCCCGCCCCCCTGAAGGTGCTGGTCGTGGACGACAATCAGGCCTCGGCGCTGACATTAAGCTGGGCCATCGAGTCGTGGGGCGATATAGTGCGGACCTGTTTCGACGGCCTAAGCGCAATAGACACGGCGCGCAGCTTTCATCCTGACGTCGTGCTGCTAGATCTGGGGATGCCGGAAATTGACGGGTTAAGCGTGGCGCGCGCCTTGCGGATCGATCCAAGCACGCGCCGCTGCAAGATCATTGCCCAGACCGGCTGGGGTGATTCTGCGCGCCGTCGCGAAACCGCCGAAGCCGGTTTTGACCTGCATCTGGTCAAACCTATTGACTTTAACGTCTTGCAGGAGATGTTTGAACTGTTCCGCCTGATGCCCAGCCGGTAACGGACCCGCAGCGACAGACCGTTGCTGATCCCCTAAAAACGTCGCATACTCAAACCCATGACGGGCAAGCGCAGACTATTGATCCTGGGGGGCGGTACGGCCGGATGGCTAGCCGCGGCCTATCTGGCGCGTTATTTCGACCTCAATCGTCAGCCGCGCCTTGAGCTCGTGCTGGTGGAGTCACCGGAGATCAACAGTGTCGGCGTCGGTGAAGGCACCTTCCCCACCATCCGCCAGACGCTGAAATTCATCGGCATCGACGAAGCAAGGTTTATGCGGCGCACCACCGCCACCTTCAAACAAGGAATCCGTTTTGCCGACTGGGTAAAGACCCCGGTCAACGGGCAACATTCGCACTATTTCCACCCGTTTGAAGCCCCCTATTATACCGAAGGCGAAGGGTTGGTCCCTTACTGGCTGTTGCAGGACGAAGCGACGCGCAAGCCCTTTGCGGAGGCCGTGACTTTTCAGAAGCGTGTGGCCGAGGCGCGGCGCGCACCCAAACGCCCGCACGAAGGCGATTTCGCTGGCCCGCTCAACTATGCCTACCATTTCGACGCGTATCAGTTGGCCGAGGTGTTGGCCGAACGCGCCGTCGCCTTGGGGGTGTTGCATAAGCCGGCGCGGCTCGATGGGGTGGTGCTGGACCACACGGGGCAGATCGACCACATCGTCGCCGACGGCGAGGTGCTCAGGGCGGACCTCTATATCGACTGTTCGGGCTTTCGGGCCGAACTGATCGGCAAGGCGCTGGGCTCGCCCTTCCGTTCCGTACGCGACACGCTGTTCACCAATAAGGCGCTGGCGTGCAAGGCACCCTATGAACGCCCGGATACCCCCATCGAAAGCTATACGGTGGCCACGGGCCACTCGGCAGGCTGGACTTGGGATATCGGCCTCGTTGGGCAGCGCGGCATCGGCTACACCTACTCGACCGACCACACCAGCGACGATGAGGCTGAAGCGACGCTGCACCGTTATGTGGGCAGCAAAGCCCCGCTAAACCTGCGCGAGATTGCGTTTGAGCCCGGCTACCGCGAGCGTCCGTGGATCGGCAACTGCGTGGCGGTGGGTCTGGCGGGTGGCTTTATGGAGCCGCTGGAATCGACCGGCATCGTAATGATCGAGGTCGCCGTGGCCATGATCGCCGAACTGTTCCCTCATGCCGGCCCTATCGATGCCCCGGCACGGCGTTTCAACGCCTTGATGACGGCGCGTTACGAGCATATCGTCAATTTCCTCAAGCTGCACTACGCGCTGAGCCGCCGCAGCGAGGCCTTCTGGCGGGACAATGCCGATCCGCAGACTTGGCCCGACCGATTGCGCGAGTTGCTGGACCAGTGGCGTTACCGGCCGCCAAGCCGGTTCGATTTTTTGATCGACGTCGAAACCTTCGCCTTCTTCAACTATCAGTACATTCTCTACGGGATGGGCTACCGGACCGACCTCAGCGGGGCGCGCGACCAGTTCCCGCATGTGGAGGACGCCAACCGGACCTTTGCCAAGATCCATAACTTCGGCGAACGCGCGACGTTGGACCTGCCCCCGCACCGCACCCTGATCCGACAAATTTACGCCGAGGGCTTTGCAGAGTCAGCGTAGCTGCTCTTCTCATACTTCCCAGCTTGCTGGGGAAGGGAGCCGCACGAAGCGAAGATGAGATGCGTTGATAAGGGTCTTTCCGATCTTAACACTATACGGATACTAACTTCGATAGGCCACCTTTAGTCCGGCGACCTCTCCGGCAGAGCCCCAAGCTCTCCGCTTTCGCGGGCTTTGCGGCCATAGACGGCTTCGAACAGCGGTGAGGCCATGACAGTGGTAACAATGGCCATAAGCACAAGCATCGAGAACAGGGCCGGCCCGATAATACCCTTTTGCAGGCCGATATTGATAATGATCAGCTCCATCAACCCGCGGGAATTCATCAGCGCGCCGATGCCCAGCGCCGTGCGATTGTCTTCGCCGGTCAGGCGCGCGGCGGCATAGCAAGCCCCGAACTTGGCGAGAATCGACACGGCCAGAATGGCTAGAGCGATCAGCAGCAGTTCGAGATTATTGACCATGTCGAGGCGCGTATTCAGCCCCGAATAGGTGAAGAACATCGGCAAGAGCAGGATGACCGTCAGCGGCTCGACCTTCTTTTTCAATTCTTCGGTGAACTTGCCGCGCGGCATGACCGTGCCCAGAATGAAGCCCCCGAAGATGGCGTGGATGCCCACCGCGTCCATCACAAAGGCCGATGTGGCAAAGGCGATCAGGGTGATGGCTAGCACCGTGTGGCTCATCTCGCCGCGGTCTTCTACCATGCGCCCCAACGGTGCCAGCAGGCGCTTACCGGCGAACACGACGAACAGGGTCCACAACAGGCCGCCCCCAATGGCCAGCACAGCAATGCCCGGCCCGCCGCCAAACGTGGCCAGCACAATGGCCAGCACGCACCAGGACACGGCGTCATCAAAGGCACCGGCGGTCAGGGACAAGGTGCCCAGAGAGGAATTGGCCAGACCCCGCTCATTTATAATGCGCGCCAGCATGGGGAAGGCGGTCAGCGCGATACAGGCCCCCATAAACAGGGTGGCGTTGAACCGCGAGATACCTTCGGCAAACAGGCCTGGCACGGTCAGAAGCCACGGCGTGATCAGCAAGGCCATCAAAAACGGCACCGTAATGCCCGAAAACGAGACCGCCGCGGCGCTCCTACCCTTTTGCGCGAAATGGTCGGCGCGGAAGGTGCAACCGACGAGGAACATGTAAAGACCAACGCCCAGTTGCGCCCCGACATAGAGGACGTTGCGGCTTTCCTTGGGGAAGATGGCCCCCTGAAGATCTGGAAACAAAAGCCCCAGCAGCGATGGCCCGAGAATAACGCCGGCGATCATCTCGCCGACCACCTGCGGCTGCGCCAGGAACTTCTGACCCAGCCAGCCCACCACTCGGCACGCCAGAATGATCAGGCCGATTTGCAGAAAAAAGCGGATACTGAAGTCGTTGGCATTATAGGTGCCGTTTGGCCCATGCGGCGACAGGATAGTGGTGATGGTCTCAAGCGTGTGAGCCCACATATCGGGTGTGGCGACGGTCATGCGTGTCTGTCATCCCTGAATGATCTATGTTCGGTCTTCTTTGGGGCGAAACCGGTCGCTGAGACAGACACACAAATCCGACCGAGCGCAACCGGTTGCCGGCTAAAAAAATGGTTTGAAATCCCGCGTTTGAAAATTGTTGCCAATCGGACACATTGTAGTAACGTCACTACATATTAGCGCGCTCATTTGTAGCAACGTAGGTGCAAAGTGACGACCTTTTCCAGCCGGGAATTCAATCAGGATGTCGGCAGCGCCAAACGCGCCGCCCTGTCCGAACCCGTGTTTATCACCGACCGGGGCAAGCCGACTCACGTCCTTTTGAGCTTTGAGGCCTATCGCGGCCTATCGGGTCAGACAGAGACCCTGGTCGATCTGCTGGCGCTCAGCGAAGGGGTGCCGATTGACCTCGACGCCGCCCGCGCCGGGGATGGCTGGGACCGTCAGGGAACTGTTTAATGTACCTCCTCGACACCCCCATCGTTATGGAACTGCGCAAGGCCAAGGCCGGTGACACCGATCCCGGCCTGACGCGCTGGGCGTTGGGGATCGGGCGTCAGCACCTGTTTCTGTCGGTGCTCAGCCTGCTGGAGATAGAAACCAGTGTCGCGGCCGCCGAAAAGCGGGACTCCGAAAGCGGGCGTCTGCTGCGCCAATGGCTGGACGACCAGGTGCCGCGCGCTTTTGAAAACCACATTCTGCCCATAGATGCAGCGGTGGCCCGACGCCGGGCGGCCCTGAATATGAGCGATTCCCGCGATGCGCTGATGGCCGCAACCGCCGCCGTGCACGGCCTGACGCTCGTTACCCCCTCACCGGCAGCCTTCAAGGCGGGCAAGGTCAAGACCTTCAACCCGTTCGGCTATACGCCCGAAGAGGCCGACACCTCCGCCGACTGGCGCGAAGCCTCACGCTCCGGCCCGCAATGGTTCCGCAACCTGTTTGTCAGATTTTGAGTCTTGCTTGTCGCCTGACTAACCCTTAACTAAGAAACCCTTGGGCTTTGGGGGAGAGACGTGTGCGGCCTTGGTTAAGGGTTCTCGGCTTTGCAACCGGTTTGATAATGTTTACCGTGTTCGGTGGACTGATAGTGTTACGCTATTTGAATGGTGAAGGCATATTCCCGCAGCGATTTAGCACGGGGATCGAAGCGGCGTCTTTAGCTATCGCTGCTTTGGCGTTGATTTACTTCTTTTACCGTATGATCAGAATGAAGAAGTGATCAGGCGGATCCCTTTGCGGCCATGTGAAACAACCAAGCCGAAAGCAGCCAGATGGCAACAAAACTGCCATTCAGCACAAGCGCCTCGTAGCCGAGGACATAGGACGCAATAGCCACCGCCGCCTGTACTCCGGCGACGGCGAGCATCACCCCCGCCAGACCGCGCGCCTGAAACCGGACTAGGACGGCCCCGATGCCCCCGACAGCGAGAGCAAGAGCATAGATAAGATTGGCCGGATTATCTTCGCTGCCCAGCATGCCAACGGCCAGGTTGATCCACACGAGCAAAAATGCGCCCAACAGAGCCACACCCGCCGCGGCGCGGAAGACCAGACTGCCCGACAGGCGGGTCACCAGATCGAAGGCCCCTGCCCCGGCGATCAGCATCGCGCCGAAAACAGCGAAATCAAACGCAGTCCATTGCACCTGCGTCGTAACGCGCATGGCGATGAGCGGGACCAACCACAGCAGCAGGGCCGCGCTCCACACACCCCGACGCCAGAGGCGACCCGAAGTCACCGCGGCATGGGTCATTTTCATCGGGTCAACCATGAGTGTCTCTCCGGACGTTCTGTCTCGAACATGCCGCAGAAACCCATGTCGCGCCATATGAAAATTCTGACGCACCCAAAAGAGCGTTGCGGGCTGGACAGTCGCACCACCCTGTGCGACCGCTTTAACCACTCTAGAGGTAAGGGCGAAGGACTATGGACACGTCGATAGCGATTCAGTTGATACCATTCATCGTTGTCTGGGTCCTGATCCAGGGATTGTTGGGTCTCAGCTATTACATTGTACTGAGACAACTCGACCCCCGGCGCGCCTGGATTGCGCTGCTAATCCTCATCCCTTACGTCGGTTATATCATCCTGCTCTACTTGCACTTCATCACCCTCAATTTGCTCACGTCACGTCTCACTCGCCTTGAGGAAATGGTGTCAACTAAAACGCCGGAATGACCGCGCCATTATACGTTTTAGCGATGAAGTCCTTAACCTTTTGTGAGGTCAGGGCCTCGGCTAGCGCCCTGATACGCGGGTCGTCTGTCTCATCGGAGCGCGCCACCAGATAGTTGATGTACGGGCTGTCAGACCCTTCGATGATCAGGGCGTCTTTCTTGGGGTCCAGCTTGGCGTCCAGCGCGTAGTTGGTGTTGATCAGGGCCAGATCAACTTCCGGCAGGACGCGAGGCAGGGACGGCGATTCCAGCTCCTTGAACGCAAAGCCCTTAGGGTTACCGGCGATGTCTTTCAAAGTCGCATTGATGTTGCTGGGATCTTTCAGTGTAATCAGTCCGTTTTTGTGCAGCAGGATCAGGGCGCGCCCGGTGTTCGAGGCATCATTGGGGACGGCGATGACCGCGCCCTGCGGCAGATCGGCAATCACCTTATGTTTGCGCGAATAACCGCCGAAGGGCTCGACATGCACGCCGACCACGGTGACCAGTTTAGTGCCGCGCTCTTTATTGAACGAGTCGAGATAGGGCAGGGTCTGGAAATAGTTGGCGTCGATCAGGCCCTGATCGACCTGAAGGTTCGGCTGCACATAGTCGTTGAAAACCTTGACATCGAGCGTGATGCCCTTCGCCGCCAGATCAGGGGTGATGACCTTGAGGATTTCCGCGTGCGGCACGGCGGTGGCGGCGACGCTGAGGACATTGCCCTTCGTGGCCGGTTTGCCGCAGGCGGCCAGAGCGGAGGCGGCGACACCGGTCAGGATAAGATGACGACGAGACAACATGATGAGTTCCCCTTATTTCTTTGAGACGCGCGCCACCAGCGCATCGCCCAGCATTTGCAGACCCTGAACCAGGGCAATGATCAGCACCACCGTCACCACCATGACATCGGTCTGGAAGCGTTGATAGCCATAGCGCACGGCAAGGTCGCCGAGGCCACCCGCCCCCACCACACCGGCCATGGCCGTATAGGAAACCAGCGCGATGGCCGTCACGGTCGCGGCCGCGATCAGGCCCGGCAGGGCTTCGGGCAGAAGGGTGTGCAGGATGATCTGACGCTTTGAGGCCCCCAGCGCCTGCGTCGCCTCGATGACCGAACGATCGACTTCGCGCAGGGCGCTTTCGACCAGCCGCGCCAGAAACGGCGCCGCCCCCAGCACCAGAGGCGGAATGGCCCCCTTCACGCCCAAAGACGTGCCGACCAGTGCCAGAGTGACCGGGATCAGCAGGATAAACAGGATCACAAAAGGGATGGAGCGCAGCACATTGACCGCAAAACTAAGCAGGCCATAGAGGAGCGGATTGGGGCTTAAGCCCTGACGGCTGGTGACCGACAGCCAGACACCCAGAGGCAGGCCAAGTGCGAGGCTGAGCAGCAGAGACGCGCCGACCATGCCGAGCGTCTCACCGCTGGCGCGGGCGATTTCCACCGGGTCGATATTGGCAAAAAAGTCAGGGCTTATCATTTGGCCGCCTCCGTCACGCTGACGCCGCGCGCCCGCAGACGCGCCAGCGCTTCGGCGCGGTCCGGTCCGGCCATGTCGACGATCATATGGCCATAGGGACCGGATTTGAGGTGCGACACCTGCCCGGACAGGACGCTGAAGCGCGCCTGAAGCCCATGCACGGCCGCTGACAGGGCGTCGGAATAGACCACCTCGCCGAAATAGGTCAGGGTGACCGCGCCTTCCCCCACCCCGTCGGGCGGTGGCGGCAGAATGTGTTTGGACAGGGCGCGACCGGCGGCGCTCACCGGGGCGAACAGCACCTGTTCGACCGCACCGACCTCAGCCAGCCGCCCGTGATCGAGCACGGCCACGCGGTCGCACACCTGACGCACCACCTCCATCTCATGCGTCACCAGCACGATGGTTAGGCCCAGTTCGCGGTTCAGTTCGGCCACAAGCGTCAGTATGCCTTGCGTCGCCTCCGGATCGAGCGCCGAAGTTGCTTCGTCGCACAGCAGGATGTCCGGTGCATTGGCAAGCGCGCGGGCAATGGCCACGCGCTGCTTCTGGCCGCCCGAAAGCTGCGCCGGGTATTTCTGCGCGTGGGCGCTGAGGCCAACGCGATCGAGCAGGTCAAGCGCGCGCTGCCGGCGGCTGGCGGGGGTGCCCGTCCCAGCCAGCTCCAGCGCATAGGTGACGTTTTGCAGGGCTGTCTTGCTCGACAACAAGCCGAACGATTGAAAAATCATCCCCATCTTGTGCCGCAGGGCCGACAGGGCGCGCGCATCTAGACCGCTGAGATCGACGCCATTGACCTCCACCCGGCCTTCGCTGGGCGTTTCCAGCCGGTTGAGCAGGCGGATCAGGGTCGATTTGCCGGACCCCGACGGGCCGATAATGCCAAACACCTCGCCGCGTGCGATATCGAGATCGACGCCATCAAGAGCCGCCTGAACGGCGCCCTTGGAGACGAAACGCCGGGTCACGCCGCGTAAGCCGATGACCGAAGCCGGATTGTGCACATCTGAAACCATCAGGCGGTCTTAGAGCGCCTGTCGCGGCCTGTGAAGCGTGTTTTTCTGCGCGAAGCGGTGACGCTTTCTAAACTGGGGCCACGCCCCGGTTTCTTGTCTCAGAATGATGATCATTTTTGACACAATTTGAATATTTCAAATCTGAAAATTAAACACGGCGTCAAATTTAGACTCTCATATTGACGCTGACACCTTTAAACACGGCATTGTAGTAAGTATAAATATATCACTTATAAAAACACGTGTTTTTAACAAGTATTAAATTTGCATTTGCATCAATTTTTTTAATATATTTGTTATTTTTGACGTCATGTTTTGGCCAAATTTGATCCACTTTTGAAATATTATGTGCCATTTTTGCCCATGAAACGATGATATTTGACATTTTCATAAAAATAGCAGCGCTATTTATAGCGGAGGACTTGACTGATCGTTTTTGATCGTAAATGTTCGCGACGCTGATAAATTGATCATCGCGCCACGAGGGTACAAACCCAAGGGCAGGCCCAAAAGCAGCGATGAGGGAGACTCGCCCCTTTCCGGAGCCGTTTGTGTCGCTCCACCCCCTTCTTTCGCCACCGGTTCTGCGTCGTGCCCGAACCTGTCCGGCGGGATAGCGGCGTCTGGGCTGTCTCCCGTTCGATGTATCCGCCGGTGCCCGCGCGCCGTCGTCCCCCTCCCCGGACGGCCGCCGGGCGACCGCCACGCAGATTGCTCAGGAGCCCCAAGCTATGATCCGCAGCCCCTCCCCCCGCCTCCTTTCCGCGCGCCTGAAAAGCGCCTCCGCCCTGACCGCGGTTGCCCTGCTGGGCCTCAGCGGTGTCGCTTTTGCGCAGGAGGCCGCCCCCGCTGCCCCGGCCAAAGAAGACATTGAAACCGTCATCGTCACCGGCACGCGTCAATCGCAGCAATCGGCGATCAATCGCAAGAAAAAGGCCGGTACGGTCTCTGACTCCATCGTGGCCGATGATATTGCGCAGTTCCCGGATAAGAATGTCGGCGAAGCGCTGGGCCGTATAACCGGAGTTCAACTGGCTCGCGATTTCGGTGAAGGCTCCGGGGTGTCGATCCGTGGGGTCGAGCCCGATCTGAACCGTATCGAAATCAACGGCATGAGCACGCTCTCAACCGCTGGCAACGTCTCTGTCTATGGCGGCGGCGGTCGTTCCAACGACTTCCGGGAACTGGCCTCGGAACTGGTGCAGTCGATTGATGTATTCAAAGGCTTTACGGCTGATATGACCGAAGGCGGTGTCGGCGGCACGGTCAGTGTCAAGACACGCAAACCACTCGATTTCAAAAAGCCGACCTTCTCGATCACCGGCTCGCTGCAAAACCTTGACACAGTCGATGGCTGGAAGCCGCGCACCAACTTCTTCGGTGCGACCAAGCTGCTGGATGGCAAGCTGGGTCTAATGGCGAATGTGACCTTTGACAATGTCGATACGCGGGGTGACTATCTGCGCAATACGGCATGGGTGCGCCTAGCGGATTTCGACGGCTCAGCGGAAAAAACATCCAACTATTTCTCGGCAACCGACACAGCGGCCAACATCGCGGCCTATAATGCCATCACCACCCAGGCCGGATGTAACACCGCCTATGCTGGCTCGGGCAGCGCGATTACGACCCAACGCAATAACTGCCTGTCGCAGTGGTACGATTATAGCCCGCGCGTCGCACGCTATGGGGTCTGGACACGCAACGATGAGCGCATGTCGGCGGAATTTACGGCGCAATACCGCTTCACTGATCGTCTGGACGCCTTCCTCAGCTACAACCGTAACACCCGCAGCCAGCGTCTGAACGACATCAATTACGGGACCGACTTCACCTCGACCACCCGTCTTTACAACGTCACCTCCGCCACCAATTCGGCCTGTTCCTCGACAATCCCTTCCGGATCGACCGTGGTCGATGCAAACCACAATGTGGTGCAATATACCGCAGGTAACTGTCTGGCTACGTCCGGGCGGGGTGGTTCCAATGCCTTCAGCGTCAGCGCCCGTGACTTTGCACAAGACACCAAGAGTGACTACATCAGTTACGGCGCCAACTATAAGGGCGAGTCGCTTCAGGTCGAGTTCCAGGGCTCGAATTCAGAATCCGATGTCGTGACCCAAACCAACAATGTCAGCGTCAGCTACAACGTGCCCGGTCTCATCGTGAAACTGGACTCGCGCGGCGCGCCGACCTTTACCTTCCCGTCCGGCTACAGCCCTAATGATGCTTCGGCCGTCAGCCAGTGGCAAATCCAGTACC
Organism: Asticcacaulis excentricus CB 48; assembly: GCF_000175215.2. Lineage (NCBI taxonomy): Bacteria > Pseudomonadati > Pseudomonadota > Alphaproteobacteria > Caulobacterales > Caulobacteraceae > Asticcacaulis > Asticcacaulis excentricus. Next base: position 1,088,554 of record NC_014817.1, read on the forward strand.
GGCCCTCGAACGCCCACTCCGAAGAGCAGCAGTACAAGCTCGATTTCGATTACGAGACCAAGTTCCCGGTGATAGAAAAGGTAGAGTGGGGGGCACGCGCCACCAAATACCAGACCCAGGGTTATGGGTACGGCGGATTCCTTTTGAGTGCGGGCAGCAATCTGAGTTCGGCGACGGACGATACCGTCATCTACAGCAACGCCGTCAATTCGACCGCTACCGTCTCGTCAACACAGACGGCCGATCAAACCGCCGCAGCCGCAGCCGCAGCCGCTTACGCTACGGGCTACTGGTCAACTACAGAGAGCTGGTCAAAAAGCTTCTCAAACACGGTGTTCACGAGCGCCATGACCCCTCTGCCGTCCAACTTCTATTTTGGGGGCGGGGCCATACCGTCAACCTGGCTCTATCCGGACTTCAACTCGGTCGCTCAGTATCTTGATACGTCGCACTTTAATCTCGACAATCTCGAAACGACGACCGGCAATGATGGCAAGTCCTATGCTCAGATTCCTTACCGGGTCGAGGAAACTACCGACGCCCAGTACCTGAAGGCCAACTACGCGTTTCCGTTCAACGGATGGGATGTAAGCGGCAACTTCGGGGTCCGCCGCGTCCATACGGAAACCTCAGCGACCGGCACGATTACGCGGCAGGAAATTCGCTACAACAGTGCCAACGTTGCTACGACCTACACTGTGGGTAATTCGCAGACCTCGATGGCGAAGGATTACACGGTCTGGCTGCCGAGCTTTAACATGGGGGTCTGGTTCGTTCCGAACAAACTGTCGATGCGTACCGGCTTCGCCAAGTTGATGGCGCGCCCGCTGATTAACTATCTGATGCCCTCGGTGACCTGCACCATTAACTATACCAATGATGGGACCGCTGAGGACGATGCCGATAGCTGTGTTGGTGGCAATCCGGCTCTTAAGCCCTATCGCGCCGACCAGTATGATCTGAGTTTCGAATACTATCCCAACAAGGATACACAATTCACCGCAGGTTTCTTCTATAAAGATATCAAACAGTTCTATGTGTCATCGCGCGTCAGCGTCGGTAAGATGGACTATTTCGGCGACGGTACCCTCTACTACGTCCAGACCTATATCAACGGAGATGGTGCCAAGATTTCGGGTCTGGAACTGACGGCCAAAACCGCCTTCACATTCCTGCCGGGCTGGATGTCGGGCTTCGGTGCCGATGTCAACTACACCTATCAGGAAGCCAAGGACGTCGGCCTGTACAGCCAGATTGACAACTCCCCCCTGCCCTTCCCTGGTCTGTCGTCGGATAGCTACAACGCGACCCTCTGGTACGATAAGGGCGAATTCAATGCGCGTCTGGCTTATAACTACCGTTCAAAGTGGCTAGTCAGCGCCGCCGACAGCTACGGTCAGCCACTCTACCGCGACCCGACCGGCTATCTGGACGGCAAGGTCACCTGGAAGCCCCGGAATGCCAAGGGTCTGAGCCTCTTTATTGAGGGCAAGAACCTGACCAAGGAAGAAGAACTGACCACCGCCGGGGGTACCCGCCTGACCGAACTGGGCTATTTCGGCCGCCGATTCTTCGCTGGCTTCACGATTAAGCGTTAAGCGCTTTATTTCCTCCCAAACTCACCCGCCGCCTGTGTCTCACAGGCGGTGGTTTTTTGTATCCTGAGCCTTGCGCGGTTTTTATGCGACGGCCCCACGGCGGCATTTTGGCCTTATCAGACGCGTGAGAGGGTGAACCTCAGTACACGAGCCTATCGGCTCCTGACTTTTTGAGGAGGCTATTTCCATGAACGAAAATTCCATCGGCTGGCTGACAGCCCTGATCGTCGGCGCTTTTGCCGGCTGGATCGCCGAACAACTGATGAAGTCCGAACAGGGTCTGTTCATGAACATCCTGCTGGGGGTCATCGGGGCCGCCGTAGCCAATGGGTTGCTGGCCATCCTCGGCATCTCGTTCGGCGGCGTCATCGGCTACCTGATTGCCGGTGTCATCGGGGCGTGTCTGCTGATCGGGCTTAGCCGCATGTTGCGTGGCCGCCGGGCGTGACGCGCCTGAAGCGTTAAATGCGAAAAGCCTGCTCACATTGGGCAGGCTTTTTCAGGTTTTACGTTTTTCAGGCTTTGAGGAACCGCTTCGCCAGCGCCTTGCGCCGCGCTTCCCCGGCGGCGCGCGCCTTCTCCACCTCGACCAGCTCGGTCGTGGCCAGAAGGTGCTCGATCACGCGGTCCATATGTTCGCGCATGGCCTGACGTGCCGCGTCGGGCGAGCGCTTTTCCAGCGCCTCAATGATCTGGCTGTGTTCGGCGACGCGCGCCTTCATGCCGAGATTGGCCGTGCGCGCCAGAATGTTGCGCGCCAACGGCGAGCGGTAGCGCCAGTCCCACAGATTCTCAACAGACGAGACAATCGCGCCATTGCCCGTCACCTGCGCGATCAGCATATGAAATTCGCGGTCTGCGCGCTCGGAAATCGCCGGAGACGGGTCTTCCATGCGCCGCGCCAACTTTTTCAAATCATCAAGCTGTTCATCAGTAATCAGGCTGGCCGCCAGTGCCGCCACCTCACTTTCGAACATTCGACGCGCCTCGATCAGCTCAAAGGCCCCGATTTCGGAATCAGACATGGGCAGAGGATCTGGGGACACGGCCTTGACCACGATGCCGTGGCCCTGGCGCGCCTCGATATAGCCCAAGATCTCCAGCGCGATCATCGCCTCACGCAGGGTGGGGCGGCTGACCTTGAACTGCACGGCCAGCTCGCGCTCTGTCGGCAGGCGGTCGCCCGCACTATAGATGCCGGAGCGGATTTCTTCGGCGATGGCGTCGGCGATGCGTTTATAACGTTTACGATTGTCAGACATGGGACCGTTATCAGGATTCGTCTGGACTATGCCTCATGGCGATGTATTTTGAAACGGAAAAGACAGGCAGAGGCGCCCGTTTTTGGCCTGACCAATACGACGGCAGGCATTACCCCTCTTCCGCGCACCCTCTCTGCCTTGCGATTTTTGTGGCTTTTTAGGGCGTTCTGAGTGACTGACCGCCTTGGGTTACGCAGTTTATGCTTGCCATCAGGCCAGCGAAACGGCAATAAGACCGAATAGGTCATACCAATTTAAGGCGTAAGTCTCATGAAGATCGTATCGGCAAAAGTCATCGTCACCTGCCCCGGCCGGAATTTCGTCACGCTCAAGATCATGACGGACCAAGGCGTCTATGGCATTGGTGACGCCACGCTGAACGGGCGTGAGCTGTCGGTCGTTTCCTATCTGGAAGACCATGTGATTCCCTGCTTGATCGGGCGCGACCCGCAGCAAATCGAGGACATCTGGCAATATCTCTACCGCGGGGCCTACTGGCGTCGCGGCCCGGTGACCATGTCGGCCATTTCCGCCGTTGACATGGCGCTGTGGGACATAAAGGGGAAGATCGCCGGCCTTCCCGTATATCAGCTTCTGGGCGGGCGTTCGCGCACCGGCATCATGGTCTATGGCCACGCCAACGGCACTTCCATCGAAAACACCATCGAAGTGGCGCAGGAATACAAGGCCATGGGCTATAAGGCCATCCGCCTGCAATGCGGCGTGCCGGGATTGGCCTCCACCTACGGCGTGTCGAAGGACAAGATGTTCTATGAGCCCGCTGACGCCGATCTGCCGACCGAAAACGTCTGGTCGACCGAGGCCTACATGCGCGTGGTACCGAAACTGTTTGCCGCCGCGCGTGAGGCACTGGGTGAAGAGGTTCATCTGCTGCACGACGTCCACCACCGCCTGACGCCGATCGAGGCCGGTCGTCTGGGCCGCGACCTTGAGCCCTATCGTCCCTTCTGGATGGAGGATTCGGTCGTCGCGGAAAATCAGGACAATTTCAAACTGATCCGTCAGCACACCACGACGCCGCTGGCCGTCGGGGAAATCTTCTCGTCGATCTGGGACGCAAAGGACCTGATCCAGAATCAGTTGATCGACTATATCCGCGCCACGGTCGTTCACGCAGGCGGCATTTCGCACCTGAAAAAGATCGCCTCTTTCGCCGAGTTGTACAACGTGCGTACCGGCTGCCACGGTGCGACCGACCTTTCGCCGGTTTGCATGGCCGCGGCGCTGCATTTTGACGTCTCGATCCCCAACTTTGGCATTCAGGAATATATGCGCCATACGCCAGAAACCGATGAGGTATTCCCGCACGGCTATTATTTCGACAAGGGCGACCTGATGGTCTCCGAAACGCCGGGCCTCGGCGTCGATATCGATGAGGACCTGGCGGCGAAGTATCCCTACAAGCGCGCCTACCTGCCGGTGAACCGCCTGCAGGACGGCACGCTGTTTAACTGGTAAGGCCTCTGGGCCTGTGGGACGACCGAATAACTTCTCCTCCCCACTTTATGGGGAGGAGAATGGTCGCGAAGCTCGATTCGTCCCCACACACTCTTGCCCCCTGAAATCAGGGTGGACGCTAAAAAAACGCACCCGCAAAGCGGGGCACCACAGGAGGGAACCATGCGTAGGCTTATCCACGCGCTCTGCGCGCTTGTCTGTTTGTTGGCGGCCCCGGCCTTTGCCGAGGACGGTTACGATCTGTGGCTGCGCTACAAGCCGTTGGCCAGCGCCGAACCCCTCCCCCGCGCCATCGTCGCTCAGGATAACACCCCTACGGTCAAGGCGGCGGTGGCCGAACTGCAAAGGGGCCTGTCCGGCCTGTCCGGGCGCAGGATTTCCGTGGCCAAAAATGTTAGCGCTCCCTCAGTGGTCCTGACGCGCCTGACGACGCCTGAAGCCGGGCTGGGCAACGAAGGCTATATGATCCGCGAAGGTCGTCAGAACGGTCAGCCCGTCGTGCGCATCCGCGCCAACAGCGATATCGGCCTGCTGTACGGGGCCTTCGCCTATCTGCGGCGCATACAGACCGGCGCCACCACCGACACCACTGACGCGCCAAAGGTTCGCTTACGCCTGCTCAACCACTGGGACAATCTCGACGGCACGGTCGAGCGCGGCTATGCTGGCGCGTCGTTGTGGGACTGGTGGCGGCTGCCGGACCTGCAGGACCCGCGGTATACGGACTATGCCCGCGCCAATGCCTCCATTGGCATTAACGGCACGGTACTGAATAACGTCAATGCCAAGGCGGCGTCGCTGACGGCACCCTATCTCGACAAGGCGGCGGTCCTGGCCGACACCTTCCGCCCCTATGGCATCCGCATCTATCTGTCGGCGCGCTTTTCGGCCCCCATCGAGCTGGGCGGCTTAAAGACCGCCGATCCGCTCGACCCCGCCGTGCGCGCCTGGTGGAAGGCCAAGGCGGACGAAATCTACGCGAAAATCCCCGACTTTGGCGGCTTTCTCGTCAAGGCCAATTCCGAAGGCCAGCCCGGCCCGCAGGACTATGGCCGCACGCACGAGGACGGGGCCAATATGCTGGCCGAAGCGCTGGGCAATCGCGGCGTCGTCATGTGGCGCGCCTTTGTCTATAAGGCTGAGGTCGCCGACGACCGCCACAAACAGGCCTATAGCGAGTTCAAACCGCACGACGGTCAGTTCGCGCCCAATGTGCTGGTGCAGGTCAAGAACGGTGCCATCGACTTTCAGCCGCGGGAACCCTTCCACCCGCTGTTCGGGGCCATGCCGAAAACGCCGCTGATGATGGAGTTCCAGATCACCAAGGAATATCTGGGCTTTGCCACCCACCTAGCCTATCTGGGCCAGTATTATGAAGAAACACTGCGCGCCGATACCTTTCAAAATGGTCAGACAGGCTGGAGCGTGGCGCGCGTCGTAGAGGGCGAACATCACGCCCTAAGCGGCATGGCAGGGGTGGCCAATATCGGCACGGATCGCAACTGGTCCGGTTCGCACTTCGATCAGGCTAACTGGTACGCCTTCGGACGACTGGCGTGGAACCCGCAAGGCTCAGCACACGACATCGCCACCGAATGGGCGAAGATGACCTTCACCCCGGACCCGCGCTTTGTGACGCCCGTCGTCGCCCTGATGATGCGCTCGCGCGAAACGGTGGCGGACTATATGACGCCGCTGGGGCTGCATCACCTGATGGACACCGGCCACCACTATGGCCCCGGCCCGTGGGTCGATAATCTGGGCCGGCCCGACTGGAACCCGGTCTATTACCACAAGGCAGATGACAAGGGCATCGGCTTTGATCGCACAAGAACCGGCTCTGATGCCCTGAGCCAGTACGACCTACAGGCACAGAAGTTCTGGGCTGATCCGAAATCGATGGATGAGCGCTATCTCCTGTGGTTCCACCACCTTTCGTGGGACTACAAAACACGCTCTGGCCGGCCGCTCTGGGATGAACTGGTCCTTACCTATGACAAAGGCGCGAAGGAGGCAGCCGCCATGCAGCAGACGTGGGCGGAGATGAAACCCTATGTCGATGCTGAGCGCTTCAAGGCCATCGCAAGCACGCTGCGCATACAGGCGCGCGAAGCCAAATGGTGGCGCGACGCCTCTATCGCCTATTTCCAGTCGAAGTCGGGTCGGCCCCTGCCCGCCGGGGTGGCGGCGCCGGAAAAGTCACTCGACTATTATAAATCCCTGACCTTCCCCTATGCGCCGGGGCACCATTAAAAAAAATCGAAGGAGGTTGTGATCCATGCCTCGTCCAAGGACGTATAATCCAGTTAAACCAGAATCAAACATCTGAACTTTATACGTTTTTTATAAAATCACGAACCGATTTTAACGCGCGCTTTACCAACGGCGTAACAATGCTACGTCAGAAGTTGCGTAAGGTTTCGCCATGCTCGTTAAATCGAAGACCGACCACCGCCCCCGCTATGAGGCCCTGTCGCGGACTCAGGCCATCATCTGCTTCACCCCCGACGGCACTATCGAAGACGCCAATGACCGCTTTTGCGAAGCCATGGGCTATAGTCGCAGCGAAATCATCGGACGGCACCATAGTCTGTTCGTCGATCAAGCCTATGCGGCCAGCGACGCCTATCGCGCCTTCTGGGCCGATTTGAAGGCCGGGCGCTTCCGCTCGGATGAATTCGAGAGGCTGGGCAAGGGCGGCAAGATCGTGACGCTTCAGGCCACCTATTCGCCCATAGAGACGCACGGCCGCGTCACAGGCGTCATCAAGATCGCCACGGTCGTCGAAAGCCGCAAGGCGCAGCAGGCTCGCATTAACCGCCTGCTGGAGACGCTGGATAAGCTGCCCGTGCCGATCATGACCTGTGATCCGGACACCTTCGTCATCGACTACGCCAATGAAGCCTCGATCCGCATGCTGGGCAAGATCCAGCAATATATCAACGTTAAAGCTGATGAGATCATCGGGTCCAAGATCGACGTCTTCCACAAGGTGCCTGAGCATCAGCACCGCATGCTGAACGCTATGGGCAGCGACGGCCATCAGACGACAATCAAGGTTGGGCCGGAATATCTCGAGCTGAAAATCAACCGCATTGCCGGTCGCCCGCTCCTTGTCTGGTACGTGGTGACCCACCGCGTGGCTATGGCCAAGGGCATGGAAGATACGGTTGCCGAAATGACGCGCGTCGGTGATGCCGTCACCTCGCAGGCCGGTGAGTTGTCGGGCTATGTCCGCGAAACAATGAACCTGACCGGAACCGTCGCCAATGCGGTTTCGGAACAGGCCACCGCCATCCACGAAGTCGCCATGCGCACCACCGACGTGGCCCGAGAGGCTGAAGCGGTTGAAACCGCCAGTATCGGCACCAAGCATCAGCTCGAAGGCCTGACGGGTGCGGTGGGCAGCATTTCGGACGTGGTGTCCACCGTCTCCTCCATCGCCGAACAGACCAAACTTCTGGCACTTAATGCGACGATTGAGGCAGCGCGCGCCGGGGCCGCCGGTGCAGGCTTTGCGGTCGTGGCGTCCGAGGTCAAGGCCCTTTCTGAACAGACGGCCAAGGCGACGTCAGAAATCGGCAAGCGAATCGAAGCAATTCAGGCCGAAACGCGCAAGACGGTAGATACGGTGTCCGGCGTCATCAACGGTATCGGTCAGATCACCCAGCTGGTCAATTCAGTAGCCTCGGCCACGCAGGAACAGCGGGCCGTGGCACAGTCGGTATCGGAAACCATGGGACGCGTGGCGGAATATGCCGAAAATACCGGCAAATCCGCTGAAAAGGTCGCTGGCATCTCCGACACCGTGCGGGCCACGGCGCAGGAGTTGAACAGCCGACTGGCCGAGTTCGTCAAGAAGGAATAGGCGTGACCGCCCGGCCATAGCTGAGCGCCGTTTGTGGAATACCCACCTCAAACGGCGTCACCTCAAAGCCAAAGCGCCGCGTCAGCTTGCGGCCGTCGATGTGGTAAGGGCGGTCGAATTGGAAGCGCATATCGTGCAGTTCGCGCATTAAGGGCGTGACGAACCCCAACACCGGTAGGAGGCTCTGCGGTATGGCCTGAATCCGCGCGGGCTGACCCAGCGCCTCGGCACCCAGCGCGATCAGTTGGCGCAGCGTGCGCGTCGGCGCGCTGGGCATATGCCAAACCTGACCATATTCGGCCGCTGGCAGGTCGAGCAGGAAGGCCATGGCGCGTGCCACATCCGGTATGTAGGCGAAATCATGCAGGGTGTCCGGTGAAGCGACGAGCTGCCCCGGCTTGCCCTGCGCCAGCCGCCCGAAGACCAGATCCCCCAGATGGCTGTTACTGACGCCGGGGCCGTAGAAATCCGGCACGCGTAGGGCGCTCATCACAACTTCGCCCTTCGCCACAGCCGCCTGCCACTGGTCGGAGATGGCGCGGCGCACAGCCGGTTTACCGCCCCAGCTTGAATAGGGGGTCGTTTCCGAAATCGGCTCGTCTTGCGGTCCGTACATGTAGAGATTATCGAAAAAGAGCGTTTTCGCGCCTGTCTCGCGCGCCGCATTCAGCAGGTTGGTCATGGCCACGGGCCAGCTTTTTCGCCACACGGGCGTTGAATACTCAAAGCCGATGGTAATGGCGATGTGCGTCGCACCGCGCGTCACGGCCAGCACCGCGGCGGCATCCAGCACATCCGACGCCATAAAATCGACGCCCGGCGGCAAGTCTTTGGGGCGCGAACGCTGGGTGATCAGGGGACGACGGCCTTCGGCCACCAGACGCTCGGTGAGGCTGCGGCCACCGGGGCCGTAACCGAAGATGACGATCTTCTCGGACATGACACACTCCTGTTGGTCAGCACGAAGATAACGCCGGTTGAACTATATCAAAAATGCATTATTTATATAAGCATTATGCAAAATAAGAATTTAGCCGCCGTCGATCTCGACCTGCTGCCGGTGCTTGAGGCCCTGCTGAGGCGACGCAATGTTACCCACGCCGCGCAGGAGGTGGGCCTCAGCCAACCCGCCGTCAGCCGCGCTCTGGGGCGGTTACGCGACCTGTTCGACGATCCGTTGCTGATCCGCTCTGGCGGCGGCCTGACCCTGACGCCGAAGGCCGAGCGGCTGGCCCCGCAGGTGGCGGAGGCCCTTGAGGGGGTGCGCGGCCTGTTCCGCGAAGTTCGCTTCGACCCGGCGCAGGAAAAGCGCACGGTGCGGCTGGTAGCCTCGGATGTGCACACCTTGCTGCTGCTGCCTGCCCTGACGGCGCGGCTGGCGCGCGAAGCCCCCGGCATAGACGTGCAGGTGTCGGCCTATGGCCCGGAAACAATCACCTTAATGCAGCAAGGGCGGCTCGATCTCGCATTTGCTCTGGAGACGACACCCCTACCCGTCGGCACCGAGACCCTCCCGCTGGGTTACGACCGTCTGGCGCTGGTGATGCGGCAGGGGCATCCGCTGGCCGACCGGCCCGTCACGCCCGAAGACTATGAGCGCTTCCCGCACGCCGCCATCCGCATTTTCGGCGACGGACAGTCCGAGCTGGATGCGGCACTTGCGGCGCGTGGTCTGTCTCGGCACATTGCCCTCAACACCCCGTATTTCACGGCAGCGCTGGCGGCCATCAGCCATAGCAACCTTCTCACCACCGTCTCCGAGGCGTTGGCTCAGCGATTAGCTGAAACGTTTGGTCTTGTCTGCCGCCCTTCGCCCGTGGCCCCTGACCCGATCCGGCTGGTGCTGGTGTGGGACCGCCTGCGCGGCCGCGATCCTGCCCTAATCTGGTTCCGCGAATGTCTGAGAGACGTGGCGGCGACGGTCTATGCAGCTACCTGAATACCAAAGACACCGAAAAGCCGCAATTAGCGCTTAGGGTGTCTTCATGTCCGGACTGGCGAGGCGCCGTCCCTGACCCTAATCTCCCCTTCTCGTTCTGGCTGCGCCCGCTTCCACGCCGAGTGCGCTCCCACCCTTTTTAAGTCCGCCCGTTTGCGGATAGGAATATCATGAACACGTCTCATACCCCAATGGCCCCGAACGGCCGTCACGGTCGCGTTGCGGCCCCCCTTCACCGCCCTTTTGCGCGCCGCATCCCTGCCCAACCCCTATTTTCGCCGGAAGAATTGCGCCGCCTTGTCGCTGAAATGATCGACTGAAGATCAACACAATAAAATAAAACGGATGGCTGTCGCTTTTAGGGCGAAAAGTATTTCAATCTGTGCTATAGTAAAATCTCGAAACACAGACCGCCTTGTCTGATTGCCTCTATTGGCCTCTTCCAAGCATTTCTTTTTTCGAACGCCCCGGTTTTCGGGGCAGACGGCGCACGTCTATATGCGAACGGAGGCCAACATGGCTGTCGGTATTGTAAAGTGGTTCAACCCGAACAAGGGTTTTGGTTTTATTCAGCCGGATGACGGCGGCAATGATGTGTTTGTGCACATTTCGGCTATCGAACGCGCCGGCTGGCGGATGCTGGTCGAAGGCCAGAAGATCGCCTACGAGGTCCAGAGCGACCGCGGCAAGGCGGCAGCGGTCAATCTTCAGGCCGCCTGAATGTACGAAGCCCGGCGACCCAGCCGGGCTTTTTTATTTGATCTAAGGAGCTTGCGCATGACCCCTTTCCGTTCCCCCGCCGACACCTGGGATTCCCTGTGGCCGACCGTGGGTGAGGCCGGGCTGGTCAACGCCCATGTGCCCGCCCGTTTTGAAGTGCACTTTGATGGTCAGCTCTGGCAGGTGCTCAAGGACTGTGAGCCCGTGGCCCATCACAGCGAGCGTAGTGAAGCTATTCGTGGCGTTCGTCAGGCCATGCAGCGTCTCTTTGCGGCGGGCAAGTCGGCGCAATGGCGACTGATCGCCGCCAATGACTGAACCTGTTGTCTGAAACGGTTTTTCGAAAGCCCCTAATGACCTATTCTGCTGCAACCGACACCCCCTCCGACGCCCTGTCTGACATCGCCGATCTGGTTGATGCGCTGCTTGTGGAGCCGTGGGAGCCGCAAAAGGCGACCGGTCGCCGTTGCGAAGCCTGGGCACAACTGGCGCCCTTGGTCCTGAACGGAATGACGCTATCGAAATTCGACACGCCCGCCTTTGACCGCCTGATGAACGGCCACATGCCCCTGCTACGCCGCAGCCGCGATCGCGTCTGGATGGCCGCGCTCTTCGTCGTGGCGGGCGCGCTGGCGCGCTCGGAGCCGGTGGAGTTCAGGCGCTTTCTGTTCAGTCCGCCATTGCTGAATGAGATGGCGGGCCTGAGCCGTATTATCGACTACATGGTCCGCCTGTATGCGGGCTCGACGGACTTCCGCCCGGAGTTGCGGCGTCAGGTCATCAACCTGATCTTTGATCCGGTCGAGGAGCTAGCGCGCGCCAGCGACCTGAGGCAGGTGGTAGACTTTGTCGCCGCCAGACTGTCCGATATTGACGGCTTTCAGCCCGATCTTTCTGACATTAGCCTCGACTTGATGGGGGCCATGCTGGCCGCGCGGCGCGGCGTACACGACCTGCGCCACCAGATTCGCTAACTATTCTTCCAAGGCTGCCCGACGGCGCGCCAGTTCCGCCGAGACGGCGCTCATGCTGGCCTTGTCGAGCTTATAAAGCAGCAACACAGCGACCGAGATCAGGGCCGCCGCCGCCGGGGCCAACGACATCAAGACGGTGATAATGCCCTTGGTTTCGACGGTCTGCGGGCCATTGGCGACGTAATCGACGGCCTTCAGACCCGCCCCGATCAGGTAGGAAGCCAAGGCTCCGCCTAGCTTTTGCGAAAAGGTTGCCGCCGCATAGGTCATGGCCGTGGCGCGTCGTCCAAAGCGGTATTCAGTATAGTCGGCTGCGTCGGCATACATGGCGTAGGCCAGCGGCGACTTCGGCCCCAGACACAGGCCGATCAGGACCTGCACCACAAACATTAGGCCGATCTGGTCCGGCGGGATGACGAAGAAGCTGGCCGACAGGATAGCAACGGCGCCCATCAGGATCATCATCAGGCGCGGCTTATCGATCCATTTTGTCATCATGGGCGTCAGGAGCGCGCCCGCCGCCAGCGCCACGCCGTAAGAGGTCAGGAACGGCCCGATCAGGTCCTCACGCCCCACCACATAGCGCATGTAATAGGCCGAGGTCGCCATACGCAGGGTGATGGTCACCATGATGACCAGAGCCAGCCCAAACAGCACCAGCCATGGCTTGTTACCGAACAGGTCGCGAATATCGCGCCAGGGACTGGAGGCCTGCTGTGGCGGCGGGTTGATGCGTTCTCGCGTATTGAGTACGACAAGCGCCATGATGGCAACGACCGCGATGCCATAGATGGCCATAACGATAGGCCAGCCCTGCGCCGGATTGGCCCCGCCAAAGCTTTTGACCAACAGCGGCGTGGCATAGGTGACAATGGTACCGCCCAGAAAGCCGCCGACAAAGCGGAACGAATTGAGCGTGGTGCGGTCCTGCCCGTCGGCGCTCATCACACCGGACAGAGCGCTATAGGGGATGTTGGCGATCGAATAGACGATCATCAGCAGATTATAGGTCAGGTAGGCATAGACCAGCTTACCGTCATGATCAAAGGGCGGGGTGAAAAAGCATAGAACCCCCAGCATGGCCATCGGCGCGGCTGCCCCGAAAATCCACGGACGAAAGCGACCCCAGCGGCTGCGCGTACGGTCGGCCACGGCCCCCATGATGGGGTCTGCAAAGGCATCGAGCACGCGGCTGATCAGCAACATGGTCCCTGCGGCCAGCGGGTCGAGGCCGAAGACGTCGGTGAAGAAGATCAGCCCGAAGGCCGAAATGGTCGTCCAGTAGAAGTTAAAGCCCAGGTCGCCTGCGCCATAAGCGATCTTTTCGCGCAAGGATAGACGGTCAGTTGCGGCCATTTCGTTCCCCTGTGGTGCCGCATTTTCGCGGTCTGGACTATCTGTAGGATAGTGTTCCTCCCTGCGCAAGCTCCGACACGTCAACGTTGTCATATGGCGCGACATAAAAGTCACATAGTGGCACCTATAGACAGGGACACCCATCACCGCTAAGCCTCTTTTTATCTTATTTTTATCCGATTGCCCGTGACCCGTATTACCATCGTCGATCTGGCCCGTCTGTCGGGCGTTTCCATCAAAACCGTATCGCGGGTGCTGAACAAGCAGCCGGGCGTGCGGCCGGAAAAGCGCGCCGAAATCGAGGCGCTCATCGCCGAGACGGGGTTCAAGCCCAATCCCGCCGCCCGCGCCCTGTCGGGGTCGCGCAGCTATATGATCGGGCTGATTTTTGAGCGCCCTGTCACCCACTATTACCAGCATGAGCTTCAGATTGGCGCCCTCGATGCCTGCCATCAGGCCGGCTATCATCTGATTATCGAAGGGGTCGCGGAACTGCGCCACCTACCGCGCGCGCAGATGAAGGCACAACTGGCCACCTCGCGCTTTGATGGCGTGCTGCTGGCCCCGCCGGTGTGCGATGATGCGGCCATGATCGACATGTTCGACGAGTTAGGCGTGCCCGTGGTGCGCATCTCCCCGGTCCAGCATTTCGAGCGCAGCCCCTTTGTGTTTATGGACGATTTGGCTGCGGGCTATGAGTTGACGCGCTGGCTGATCGAAATGGGCCATACACGCATCGCCTTTATCGAAAACCTGCGAGGGCGCGGCTCGAACGACAACCGCAAGGCCGGCTATCTGCGTGCCCTGTCGGAGGCCGGGCTGGCCGCGCGGCCCGACTGGGTGGTGCGCGGCGATGTCCGCGTCAATAACGGCTTCGATGAGGCCGAAGCCCTGTTGTCTCAGACCGACCGCCCGACAGCGATCTTCGCCGCCGCCGACTACATCGCCTTCGGGGCCATGGCGGCGGCCTCCAAGCTGAAACTGTCGGTGCCGCAAGACGTCTCCATCGTTGGCTTCGACGATGCACCAGGCACCAGCAGCGTGTGGCCGCCGCTTTCGACCGTGCATCAGCCGATGAAGGGGCTGGCCGAGGAGGCCACGCGCCTGCTTCTGGAGCGCATCAACGGGCGTGACGTCCCGGCGGCGCAACAACTCGACTATTTCATCGTCCGTCGCGGGTCCGCCGCCGCCCCGCGTGACGGGTAAATACCACCGCGTTACACACCGGCCTTAATTTGGCTGCATAGCCGTTTCACAGTCCCCGTCATGTCCCTGAAACCCCTCGCCCTTTCCGGTCTGGTCCTCGCTACGCTGGTCGTCACGCCCCTGTCGGTGTGCGCCGCAGACGAAGAGATCGTCGCAACGCACCGACCTAAGGTGGCCCTTGATGCGGCCACGCCTTCGGCGAGCGTCGCCCCGGTGACCGCCGAAGATACGGCGAAGGCCACGCAGGCGCAGGTGCTTTCGACGCTGGACAGCACGCGTACCCCCGACCGTCGTCAGCCGACCTCCTGGGGCCGCGATGACGAAGCTACCGGCCCGCAAACGCGTCAGATCCACGGTGAGGTCGGTGCCTCCATCGGCACAGGTGGCTATAAGAGCGCCTACGTGTCAGCCCTGATCCCGGTGGGTGAAACCGGCACGTTGGGCATTGCCTACAGCCAGACTGATCACGGCAAGAACGGCTATATCTACGGCGACCCTTACGGCTACGGCCCGGGCTATGGTCGCTATGGAGCGTCGGCTTACGACCCGTACGGATACGGCTATGGTCGGGGCTATGGCTATGCGCGCGGTGGCACGTCGAAATCGCTTTCGATCTCGCTCGACTTCAGCGACCGCACCAGGGACCGCGATCGCGACGAAAACTGCGATAGCGTGCGTTATGAAGGGGCCCGTTACGACAGCGCAATGGGCGATCCCATCTGGGGCGGCTATCGTCCGTCGCGTCGCGTCTGCACTAAGACCACCAACTATTCCGACTGACCCTTCTATTGACGAAAGGGTCCGGTGCGGCCTAGCGTAACCCGACAACGGTGTCGCCACGGGAGGCCTTATGCAACGCCGGACCTTTCTGCTCACCACCGGGGCTTCTCTGCTGACGCCTGCCCTCAGTCGGGCCGACAGTCAGTACCGGTTGCTGGTTCTGGCCATGCCCAGCAAGTACCATTACGAATATATTCCCGTGGCGCGCGACAGCTTTGAACGCCTGTCGAAGCTCTATGCCTTTGAGCTCAACTGGACGCACGCGGCGTCGAGTCTGGAACAAGACCTCAGCGCTTACGCCGCCGTTGTGCTGCTAAATACGCCGGTCGAAGACCTCAACCCCGCCCAGCGTGCAGGCTTTGAGGCCTATATGACCGGCGGTGGCAATGCTATGATCGTGCACCGCGCCGCCATCGCCCTGCCCGTGGAAAGCTGGCCATGGTACGAAAAGCTGGTCGGGCGCACGGTCGGCGTGCACCCCATGCTGCAAACCGGCGTGGTGACGGTCGTGGACAAGGGGTTTCCCGCCACCTTCGGCCTGCCGGAGCGCTGGATCTGGAGCGACGAATTCTACACCACGACCAACCCGTTTCAGGTGCCGATCCATCCTGTACTGAACGTCGATGAGTCGAGCTATGACCCGCGCAAGATCTGGCCCGGTCAGGTCTCGGAGCCCATGGGCAAGGATCATCCGATCGCCTGGTACCACCGCCCGCACAAGGGCCGCGTCTTCGTAACCACGCTGGGTCATACGGTCGAAATGTACCGCGACCCGACCTATCTGACGCACCTTTTGGGGGGTATCTACTGGACGGCGACCGGCCTCGGTCAGGTAAGCTAACCAAGGCCGGTAACCGGATCAGAAGCGCATCCGCACCCCGCCATTAAGCACAAACCCGTCGATTGGGGCCCAGGCCTCAACCGTCCAGCGTCCGTCAGCGGCCTGTTGCCGCCGCACCAGCGGGTTGTGGCGTGTCTGGCGCACATTGAGCAGATTTTCGGCATTGAGGAACAGGCGCACCTTCCCCACCACGCGCTCACCCAACAGGCCTAGTTCCCAATAGGGTTTGCTTTCCCTCCGATACGGATTGTCGTCCAGCGTCTGACGCCCCGTATAATAGGCCTCAAAGCCGATCCGCCCGATGTCGTGTTCTTCCCACATGGCGACGAAGCCGCCAGTGTGTTTCGGCGTCGTCGGCTGAGCGCGGCGGCCGATCCCCGACGGATCGGGCTCGGTGGCATCAACAAAGACGTAGGAACCAGTAAGGGTCAGCGCCTCATGTCGGTAACGCAGACGCCATTCCGAACCGCGCGTGCGCGTCACGCCCGCCGCATTGAGCAGCCTGACCGACGCCGGGCCGGTTTGGCGTAACTGCACCGCATCATCTATATCCGCGCCAAACAGGGTCATATTGGCTTCCATCGGCCCTCTGGCATAGGTCAGGTCTATCGAGGCCGTGCGCGCCACTTCCGGCCGGAGGTCACCCAGCGGTTCCAGCCGGCCAAACCCTGTGGCCTCGATAGCCTCTACAAAGGGCGTCGGGGCATGAAATCCGCGCCCCACAGACGCCCGCACCGTAAGGTGGCCCGGACGATAGAGCAGCGACAGGCGCGGACTGTACTGCGTGCCATAACGGCTGTGGTCATCCACGCGCGCACTGAGCGCCAGTGTCAGACGCTCACCCATAGTCTGCTCGACCTGCCCAAACAGGCCGGGGACGCTGAAGTGATAGTTGAAGTCACTGAACCCTTTGGAATGATAGTGATCGGACTGAAAGGCCACCCCGCCCACCCAGGCGGTCGGTCCCGTCTCACTCTTCAGCGCCGCCTCAGCAAAGCCGGTCAGGTGTGAGTCGCGGTCAATGACCTCGCCGAAGCGGTGTTCGTGGCGCTGGGTCATGGACGAGGCGCGCAGGCTAAGCGTACCCAGCCCCTGAAGCGGAAACTGCGCCGTTACCCCGGCATCGTTGCGGCGGGAGACCTGCGTTTCTGGAAAGGCCGTGCCATCCGGGACCGTCCGCCCGCTGAGCGTGCCTCCCTCGCGCTGTTCGCGCATCGCCCCCAGCGTCAGCAGCGCCTTGGCACCGTTGTCGCCATACCAGAACAGGCGCGGGCGCAGCGTCCAGCGCTCAAAACCCGCCATGTCGATCCAGCCATCGCCATCGAGATCTTTGCGGGTCTGACGATGATAGCCGCCGGTGAGCGAATAGCTGAGGCTCTGCGTCGCCGGGGCGGAGCTATAGGCCGTGACGTCCTGCCCGCCGCGGTGGGTAAGGTTGAGCAGGACCTCGCTTTCCGGCTCAGGGGTGGGGCGGCGAGAGACGAGATTAATCACCCCGCCCAGCGCCGACGCGCCATAGAGTGCTGAGACCGAGCCCTTTATCACTTCCACCTGCCCCAGATCGGTCGGCGGAATCTGCAACAGACCGAGCGACTGCCCGCCATAGAGCGGCAAGCCATCGGTGAGCAGCAGAGTGTAGCGCCCAGCCATGCCCTGAATGCGGATATTGGCCGCCCCCAGCGACGGCGCGGTCACCTGCACGCGGATGCCCGGCGTCTCATTGACGAGGGTCGAGATATTGCCGGGGGTCATCAGGCTCTTTTCGTCGATCTCTTCGCGGCCGATGACGTCAACGCGGATCGGCTCGTCCTGAAGCCGGCGGCCGGCGCGAGTGGCCTGAACCACCACCTCTTCGATTGCGTCTTCCGGCTGCGGGGGGAGGGTTTGTGCCTGTGCCGCGGTCACGCAGACAAGCAGGGTCGCGGCGGCGGAGGCCGCCAGAGGGGACAAGGCCCCGTATTGGTAGAACATGGGAAAACCCGTAAAATGAGCAAGCAAAAGCGCGGCGCGTCAAGTCGCTCCGCGGTCGGTTCATTTTTCAGGGTCTCAGCGCGGCGGCGGGGCCAACGGGCGATAGCTCAGGCCCATGCCGTGGCGATGACGCGGCTGGAAATCCAGCGCCTTGACGCTCGGTAAGTGCATGAACAGGAAGCTGGCAGTGGCTATGGCGGCGCAGTGCTGACCGCAGACCTTCAGCGACGAGGCCCCTTTGTCGGCGCAGCAGGGCGCATCCGACGACCGGACGTGCAGGTGCACATGGGTGTCTTCGTGATGCGCCCACGGACCGGCGGCTTCGGGCGCGTGCAGGCCCGACAGCATGGCCAGCAGTCCCGCCACAATCACCATCACTTTGAGGAGACCAGAGCGCATAGGCTATTTATAGGGGACAGGCCCAGCCACCGCAAGCGGCGGGTTTAGCGCTTCTTCCACACCCTTACGTAATCGACCTCAAAGGTGCGCGGGAAGATGCCGTCGTCCACCTCACCGGCCATATTGCCGCCGATGGCCAGATTGAGTAGCAAAAACTGCGGCTTGTCGAAGGGCCACGCCCCCGGCTGGTCAGTTTTGGCGTAGGTATGGAAGTGCTGACCATCGACGAAGAAGTCGAGCTTTTGCGGCGTCCACAGAAGCTGGTACTTATGAAAGGCGGTGCAGGCATCCGGCACGGCAATACCCGCCCCGTCGCCGGGGCCCCCGCGCGTGTCGATCGTATGGCGGTTATGCACCGTGCCATAGGTCATGCCGGGAGTCTTGCCCACGTGCTCCATAATGTCGATTTCGCCGCCATCCGGCCACCCCGCATCGGTGCCCAGCATCCAGATGGCCGGCCATGAGCCCTGCCCGCACGGCATTTTGGCGCGGATTTCGTAGAAGCCATACAGGAAGCTGACCTTACCGCGCGTGATCAGGCGCGCCGAGCTGTAGTCCTGCCCGCCATAATCGGCACGGTCGCTCAGGCGTTCCTTGCGCGCGGTGATGCGCAGCGTGCCGTCCTTCACCTCGGAATTTTCCAGCCGCCCGGCGGCGTAATACTGTTTCTCGTTATTGTACCAGCCGGTGCGGTTGGCCTGCGTGTCATAAACCCAGGTCTTCGCATCGGGCAGGCCGGGCGTGTTGAACTCCTCGGCCCAGTCGAGCGCATAGCCCGCTGGAACTGGTGAGGTCCCATCCGCCGCGCGCGTTTCAGTGGCCACCGACAGGGCCGTCAGCGCAACCGCCGACAGGATCAGGGATTTCAGCATGAGGTTTCCTCTGTTTTTATATGGCTTTTAGATATGCTTCGTGGCGTCTATGCGATCACGGTATTCAGCCCCAACGCATCCTCTGCTTGAAGGCCTCTGAGTCGAAAGGCTTCGGCTCTCCGCTGTCTTCAGCCTCGATAAGGGCCGCACGCACCGCCTCAATATCGACCATGAGCGCCTGTTTACGCTGGGTCAGAGTGATCGTCTTGCGTACCATCCCCATGGCGGCCCTCATAAGAGTCATACTATTGGTGCGTTTATACACCCCAATGATGACTCAGAACAGCCTCCCTACTTCACCGTCACTATGCGGCTCTTGCGGCGGCCATCGGGCGAGGTGACGCGCAGTTCGACCGGCCCGCTCACCGCCACCGGCCCCGTATAGGGCGTCCATTCGTCCCCCGTGAGACGGTATTCGATGGGGGTGGCAGCGATTTCGGCATTGGCGAACAACTGCCCGCCTTCGATCTTCGCCCCCGGCGGTGCCAGACGATAGGCAATGCCCGCCTGATCGAGAAGCCGCAGATGCACCCCCAGCCGGTCGCGGAAGCCCTGCCAGTCGCCCAGCACGGCTTTGGGGTCGACCTTGCCGTCGCCATAGGTGTAGCTCTCACCCGCCTTATACGGCGCTTCCCAGCCCGCCCGGTGCCAGGCGCGTTCGGCCAGCGGCAGAAGGCGCGGGAAGAGGCGGTATTCGGCCTCGTCGTCGGTGCGCACCACCTCTGACCACAACTGCCCCTGTATCCCGGTCAGGCCGCGCCCCGGCGCATAGGGCGTCTTGTCGGCCACCGTCGCCCCCTGCCCGCGTATATCCGTCAGCAGCGAGGCATTGGCCGGCAGGTTTTCCGGCTGGAAGCTGAAAATCTTGTAGCTGTCCGTATCGCGCGACGCCCAGTCATAGGCCGTCTCGTCCGGGTCCGGGGCGGGCGGCATGTCAAAATAGGTGACATCGGGCACGGACAGCACGACTTCCCAGCCGCGATTGGCCTGATCGTGCGCTTCGGTGGCTGCGGCCCCAAGCGTGGCGCTCCAGATGTTCGACTGTACGACCTTTGGCATCCGCGCAGCGTCCGTATGACCCATGCCGTCGCTCCAGCCCGCCGTCTCGATGCCTTTTTCGGCCAGATAGGCCGAGACGCGCTCGATGAAATAGGGGGTGAGTTGCGGCGCTTTCAGGCCGTTCTGCGCCATAAAGGCCTGACAGGCGGGCGATTGCGTCCACGCCCCGGCCGTCTCGTCCGCCCCGATATGGTAGCGTTTCAGCGGCACACCGGCGGCCTGATGCAGCTTCATCGTCTCGTCGATGACCTTGTCGATGAAGGCATAGGTGGCGGGCAGGCAGACATTGAGTGTGTTGTCGTTGTAATGCTGGATCGAGCGGTAGGCCGTGGTGTCTCCCGGTTCGACCAGCCGATATTGCGCCGCCCCCGCCGCATCACCGGCGGCCATCAGACGGCGATAGCGGACCTCCATGGATTTGATCGCCGCGCGGCTGTGGCCCGGCATGTCGAAGGAGGGGATGACCTCTATGCCACGCGCCTGCGCCGCCCTGAGGATGTCGATATAGTCAGCCTTCGTGAAATAGCCATTGACCGGCGTGTCGCGCTCCGGTCCGGCACCCAGCTGCGGCAGAAGGCAGGTCTCTTCGGCCAGGTCGTGGCAGCGATAGGCCCCCACCTGCGTCAGTTCCGGCAGGCCTTCGATTTCCAGCCGCCAGCCTTCGTCGTCGCCCAGATGCAGGTGCAGGCGGTTGAGCTTATAGGCCGCCATCTGCTCCAGCGTCTCGAGCACAAAGACTTTGGAATGGAAGTTGCGCGCCACGTCGATATGCAGGCCGCGGAAGGGCAGGCGTGGCGCGTCTTCGATGGTCATACGCCGCACCTGAGCGCCATCAAAGGCCGTTTGCTGGGCCAGAGAGCGCAGGGCGTGGTTGGCACCGGTCGTTGATCCCGCGCGGATGGTGACGCTTTTGCCCACCGCCAGGCGGTAGGCTTCGGGGCTCAGTTTCGGGTCGATAGTGACGCTGAGCACAGGCCCCCGCCCCTCACCGGCCCCAGCCTGTTTAAGGGCCTTTACGGCGGCGGTAATGGCATCGCGGCCCAGGCCCTTCAGGCGCAGGTCAAACCCCTTGCTGAGATCGAGCGGCGCGCCCTTTTGCAGGGTCACCTTGGCCGGGGTTGGCAGGATCACCACGGCCGGACGGGTCAGGGCCACATTGTGTGACGCATTGCGTTCATAGGCGCGTTGCGGCGTCAGCCATTGCGTCTTGTCGCCTGGGGTCTGGCTGCCCAGCTTCGCCTCATCGGTCATCGGTGCGACAAACGGCAGGGTCTCCAGACCGCTTTCGCGGTCGATTGCCACCTTCGAGGCCCTAATGGTGCGGGGGGTGAGTGCAGGCGCGGCCACATAGGCGTTGGGCATCATGAAACCGCGCGCATAGAAGTGCCCCTGCCCCCAGACTCGAACCGTATGAGAAGCGCCACCTTTCAGCGCGACGCCGCCCTTGGGTGTCAGGGCGTAGAGGTCGCCATTGACCTGTTTCAGGTCGAAGGCGTCGCTTTCAGAGCGCACAAACGCGCCGACATAGGAGAAATAGAGGGTCCAGCCGCCGGGCAGCTCGCCCCCTTCGGGAAGGGTGAGGGTCAGGGCCGACAGGAAACAAGCCGCCTTGTCACAGGTCTGACGGTTATCGACGATCTCCCAGCGATAGCCGAGGTGATCGCCCAGACGGTCCAGTGTGGCCTGATCCAGCGATGGCAGGGGCGGGGCGACACTTGGCGCAGCGGGCGCTGATACCGGCGTTTGCGGCAGGGCGGCGCAACCGGCGGTCAGGGACAGGACAAGGGCCAGTGTGCTCAGGCTGACAGAATGGGCTAAGGTCATGCGGGGCTCCCTGTTTGACACCTATGTGACGGCGGATTTTCCGCGAAATCAAGTCCAAAAGTTATAGAGTGGAGCGACATTGGTCATAACCAATATAATGGATAGCTAGCGGATAGCGTTTGCAGGCATCCACTTATCGACTTGACTTTCGCACCCAGACATGAGAACAAAAAAAGAACTCGTGGAGGTGGCGATGAGCCGACTGTATGACGGAGCGTGGGTGCTGGTGACCGGTCAGGCGGTGGCGCAGCCAGCCATTGAGTGTCTTAATGGCATATTTCGCGTGGCGGACGGTCTTTATCGTGAGGATGGGCACGCTGTTGACCGGTTTTTGGGGCGTCCAGCCATTCAGATGATACTAGACTTTCAAACCGCGCGCGAAAATGGCCTGCTGCCGGGGTAATTTTTAACCCCCTTCCGCTACAGACAGTCCCTTCCCCTGCCGTAATATACCCGCCATGACCCCTGCACTGATCGCTGCCAACGACAACTGGCCTGCCGAAGCCGAACTGATCGCTGAAACGGTCGCCGCCTATGAAGCGTCCGGCAGCACGCGAGCGCAGGCTCTGGCCGATCTGCGGCACGCCTTGCAGGCGTTGCGCCGCAACGGTCTGCGCTCGGCCCGCGCCCTTAAGGGTATGGAGTAGGCCTTAAGGCGCGCATCACAGGTGCATGCGCCCTATGCATAATATTAGCGGAACAGACCGCCCAGCAGCTTGCCGATGCCCTCTTGTCCCAAGAGGTTCGGGGCGGCCTCGGCTATGGCCTGCGTCAATTGCCCACCCTGCGACAACTGATCGACCACACCTGGCAGGACGTCGCCCAGTTGCGCTGGATCAATGCCCAGTGACCCGGCCAGTTGATTGACCATGTCCGGCCCTAGCGCCGACTGTAACTGCTCCAGAGATACCGGCAGGTTGGCGCCATTCGACACCCACGACTGCACCACCTCAGCCAGACCGCCCTGCTGCAATTGACCCAGGACATCGCCGATCAGGCCCTGCCCACCCAGTTGCTGTGCCAGTCCGGCGAGGTCCAGATTGCCCAGATCGAGCTTGCTGCCCAGGGCGCCAAGAATATCGTTCAACATGATCCGCTCCGTGTGTGTTCTCATTCTACCTTGCGCGGCGAATCGGGCGGAGTCGAGTCAGGAGATGCGGTCACCGATCCCCCGATGATTGCGCAAACCTTTGCCTCACGCAGATGTTTTCAGCCGCGGGCACGCAGCGGAATCTCCGTGATTACGTCATACAGCGCCTTCAGGCACGCCACCCCCAGCGCCTGAGAGCGGGCCGGTGACCAGCCCTCAACGGCGTCCGGCGCGTCGTCATGGTCCTTAAACGGCATTTCCAGCGTCATGGCGATGGCCCCGAAGCGTTCGGCAACGGCATTGGTCGAAACGGCCAGATTGGCCTGCCCCGGCGCATCGACTGCATAGCCGTAGGTAGTCTGAAAATCGGTCGTGCGCGCCGACAGGGCGCTCAGATAGCGGCGATAGAGAGCGTCACGCTCTGGTGTCCACGACGGAATGCCCTCAAATCCGGCCATGAAGACGTGCGGGATGGCTTCGTCGCCGTGCACGTCAATGGCAAAATCAACGCCGGTGTCGTCCATGGCGTTGCGGATAGTCAGTACTTCCGGGCTCTTTTCGACCGAGGGCGCGGCCCACTGACGGTTCAGATCGGTGCCGGCGGCATTGGTGCGCAGGTGCCCGCGCGCGCTGCCGTCCGGGTTACAGTTAAGTACGATGTAAAAGGTCGCCGCTGCCCGCAAGGCCGCGGCCTCAGGCGCGTCGCTGCACAGCCAGGGAATGGCCCCCTCCATCCACCATTCGGCCATGGTCTCGCCCGGATGCTGACGGGCATAGAGCCACACGATGCGCGGCCCCTCCCCTACGCGGAACAAGTCGAGATCGCGACCGTCGAGCGTTTGGCCCAAAACCCGGTGACTCATGGCCGGCAAGGCTTTCACCCGCTCTACCAGCACCCGGTGACGGTCACTGTCATAGGGCGCAAAATAAGCCACCCACAGGGTTTCAGAGGCCGCCCGGTGACGGATGCTCAGCACGCCGTCGGCATAGGTGGTGTCGGCCTGTGTCCAGTGGACTCCATCACTGCTGATACGGGCTTTGTAGCCCTCCCAGCCGCCCGTATAAGCCGATCCCCCGGCATTGGTAAGGCGCAGTTCGAGATCGACGCCTGAAGCCCCGTCCACCCGGAAATAGAACCACTGGTAATAGTGCGACTGATGATCCGGACGGATGAGCAGATCGAAACGTCCGCCACCATGCGCCTGCACCATCTCGATATTGCCGCCATCGAAATCGGAATGGATGCTGACGGCCATGTCGCGTCTCCGCAAGGGGTTGAATGTACTAACCGTTTCCATAGCGACCGAATCGGAGGCCGTCACGTCATTTCGGGGACCGTCCTTTCAGGCGGTGTGGGCTATCGGGGGATCAGTGACGGCCTCTTTTCGTCGCAATCCCTTGGACTCCAAGCGACTCCGTGTCTTTTGGGGACCCTTTTCAGCATCAGAACCGTGGCTTTACGGCTGAAATGAGAGTCTGGCGGGTATATTTCGATGGGATTGAAGGCGGTCACTGCAAAACCCACGCGCTGAGGTCAAAGAACAGGACGCGCTGATGCGTGTATCCCAGTGACTGGTCTGTTAAGTGACTCTGTCGGTAGGGTCTTAACTGTCTTTCTCAGTAGAGGTCCGCCTGAGCGACCCTTCAAAGGTCGCACAAGGCGGACAGTGCACGGACTGCAATACCGCTCTTCTCTCGCTGTTAAGAGAGTCTGTTAGTGAATCTAGTTAAATAGGTTAAGGGAAAAAACAGCCGAAATTCCCCTTTAAAATCAACAAGGGTACCTTTTGTTAATCTTTGATACCCCGTCACTTTGTCACTGATACCCCGCGCGACGGGTCTTCGTTCCCCCGAGTAGGCGGTCACTCTTCCCCCGATAAGTGACTTCGGAAAAACAGAATATTTTCCACAGCTTGCCCAAGGCTTTTTAACCCTGTTTCAGCGGGAAATCCGGTCACCATTCCCCCGAAAACCGGCTTTTGAGGGCAAAACCGCGGAAAAACGCCCGCCGGTCACTGTTCCCCCGACTCACCTTGAGCGAATCGGTCACTCATCCCCCGTCAATTCGGTCACCCATCCCCCGATAGCGCGGTCACTGTTCCCCCGACGAATCGGACACAAAAAGTCACTGATCCCCCGACAGTGTTTTCTAGAACCGTTTGTGCATAAGGCTGTCGATTTCCAACGCTCGCTGGTCTTCGGCGGTTTGGCGTTCCAGGGTTTTCAGCGCGTCGCGCACCCTCACCCGTTCTTCCATGTCGCGCTTGATGAAATGCACCGCCGGCGAACCGTCATTGGTCTTGGTCAGTGTCATCTCGTATTCCGGTAGGGCGTTCTTGACCACGATACGCTTTAATAGGTAGGTAAATTGCTTCAGCGGGCTGTCTGAGCCCGTTTTCTCATGCAAAATCGCGATGCGGCACGTCCAGCCGCCCTCCTGATCGCCGGCGTGCTTGCGCGCTACGCGGTAAAGGGCGCGTTCCATGCCGCCAGTGAGCAGGAAATAGTCCTGATGCATGGTCAGGAGCGAGCGTTCGGTGACGATCCCCTGATAAACCCAATCCGATAAGGTGATCGAGATGCCGCGCGGCGCCTCGGTTTCCGGGTCCACCTCTAATTGAAAGGCGTCGATCCAGCCGAATTGCGCCTTGTCTTTACGTTTAGGCGCGCGCAGCGAGGTCTGGATGGTCGTCGATTCCAGCCTCTGCAGCGCCGCATTCAGTTCCTGATAAGATTTACCGCCCGTATCGCGTTTGATGGCGCGCAGCAGATCATAAGACGTTGTCTTAAGAGTCCGGGGCAAGTCATTGACTCCTTGCTCTTTCAGACGATTAAGCACCGAGGCCGCCCAGATCATTATATCGGCGTCCCAGATCGTGGCGATGCCAAATTCGGCGTTTCCAGAGACCTTCACCCAGGTGTCGCCGTCGGGACTGGTATATTCTATCGGTTTCAGCCGCTTTCGCTTGGCGAGGCTGAAAAACGGCCGTTCCATCAGCTCACGCTGGTCCTTCAGCGACATGTCGCTGACGAGCGGAATGAACAGATCGAACTGCGATTCGGCGGCGCGGCGGGCCATGATCAGATCCTGCCCTCGGCTTTCAGTTTTTCTTCCAGCGCCTCTACGGCCTGTTCGAAAACCTGCCCCAGCACCAGACCCTGCGCGTCGGCGACGGCATAGAAGCGGCGCAACGCCTCGTCCGTAACCTTCAGATTGAGTTGACGGTTACGTCCGGTGCGGTAGCGGCGCTGCAGAACGGGTTCAGGCGCCGCTGGCACGGCTACGGCTTCACGGCTGGGGAAGCCCCTCGCCTCGGCCACGGCGCGCAGTGACTCCTTGTCCGGCTTGGGTTTTGGCCGGGCGTCAAACGCCGACAGGTCAAGATCGTCGTCAAAGATCGAAGCACGTTCGGACATGGATTAAGCGACCTCCTGAGCCGGAACCGCGTCCGGATTTTTCAGCAATTCAATAGCTTCAGCGACAAACGCGCGGGCATTGGCCACGGCCTTGTCGATATTGGCGACCTGTGACGGGTCCAGCGTTTCCAGCGCGCCGCCGAACGAGAACATGGCCTTGAAGGCTTCGCGCTCGTGCAATTGCGTGTCGAACAAGCGGATGCCGTGGGCGCGCAACTGTTCGTGGATGGCCGAAAGGGTGCGCGGCTTGATGATCGGATTGGTGCGTGTCAGCAGTACGGCATGCGGGATGGGGCGGCGCGACTGACGCTCCGTATTCTTGATTAGGCTGAGCGCCTTGGCAGCCTGCTTGGCATCAAGCTGCGATCCCTGGGTCGGCACGACCACCAGATCAGACGCCCCGATAGCATAGGCGACTGTCAGCGACGCGGTGCCTTCGCAATCCACCACCACAAACGGCGCTTCGGCGGCGGCCTCCTCGATCTTGTCGAGAATGTTTTCCTGATTGGCGTCAGACACGATGCGGATATTAGCCGGGCAACCACTTAACTGTGACCAGGCGAGGATCGGCCGGTTGGGGTCTGCGTCTATAATAATGACCTGTGTCTTGCGCGCCAGTTGTGTGGCCATCAGCGTCGCCGCTGTGGTCTTGCCCACGCCTCCCTTAGGCGAAATGAAGGAGATGACCGGCATGTCAGGGTCCTCGTGCTGGCTTAGGCGCGAATGGCGAGCTATCGGATAGCCACCGGCTAGCGGTCACCTTTTGCGCAAAGGTTAATGAAATGTTAATTCTGTTGGTGCGCCGATTCTGACGCAGGGTCCAGACGGAAGCCGCCAGGCAGCTTACCGAAAGCTGTGCGAAAGTCGTCCGATAGAGGCCGGCTACCTCACCGAAAGCCGCCAGCTAGACGTCTGATTGCCTCCCGTTAGCTTTCGGTTAGCCATAGCCTAGCCGCCCAATAGCTAACGGGAAGTTAACAGCTAACTGAAATCCATCCGATAGCCAGTGCATAGCTTTCGTATGTCTATCGGATATATCAGAGATAGCGGGTAGCTATCCACTATTCGTATCAAGGGACTACTTGAGAAGCTCTGCGAAGAATTCGAGAAATAAGTTATTGAATAGAATGAGATAGACTGTAGCTACCGTTTGAGTATCTGATTGCTAGCCGCCAACGGGCAGAGGCGCAGCCGCTGCGCGCTGAACAGCGAAGGGAGTTTGGACGAAGAGATTAATAGCCTTCTGTGGCACTTTGTCCGCCGCGACACACCCGACTCGACTTTTGAAGCGTGGGCCTATTGAAGCCGCGTTAAACCCAGCTTTGGGGCCAGAGCTTCATTTCAGGCTGTTGGAAATGAACTATACCTCCCATAATCAAGTCGAAGACATGCACGAACAGCTTGAGGCTCACCTACGCCCGCCCCTCACGTGCGAATGTCTGGCCGTGGCTGATGAGGATGTCACTCCAATGCAAGGAAGCGGGCGTGACGAGAGGCTCTTCGCTTCAGTGAACGAAAGCGCAAACCTTGGTGGTGACCTTTTGTAGTTATGGGTTGATAAGGGGCAGACCCTGCCACATCGACCGGCTGTAAGCTCAGGAAGAGCGCCTGTATCATGACTTTTCGTCGTGCGTTTAACACCTGTGCAAGCGGAGTCGAGGCAGTGACGCCCAATGGCCGAAACGTTGGTTTTCCTATGGAAGTGTTTTACGGACGGGGAGAGCGTTCAATCAGGCCTGCCGATTTCTCGACTACATGTCTCGTTCGCTATTGTGGTCTGTTGAAAATATTCTGAAATATCAATGCAGATAGCCGTCAGATATCTGATAGCTTCCGATGGACGGTTGCTTAAATGCCTCCGGTGGGCATGGGCACAGCCCCTCAACCCGCATCGCGGGTCAACCGCCTCCTAAACCTTATCCTTGCCTCAAACCCATCCCAACTCACCCCAGCAGGCTAGCGGCGATATTGATGCAAAGGGCGAGGATGGTGGTGTTGTAGAAGAAGGCGAAGACGGCGTGGCCGAGATTGAGGCGCCGCATGGCTTTGGAGGCGACGGAGACGTCGGCGGTCTGGGCTGCGGTGCCGATGATGAATGCGAAATAGCCAAAGTCGAGATAGTCCGGTTCGCAGTCTGTATCCGGGAATTTGAGGGGCGGGGGCTCGGCGCGGCGGATGGCGATGTAGTAGGCGTGGGCGTAGTGTAGGGCGAAGGTGGTGTGCACGAAGACCCAGGTGGTGACGATGGTGGCGCCGACCAACGCGAGGTCGAGGCCTTTGCTGAAGCCGGTTTCGTCGTGGGCGGAGATCAGTTCGCTGGCGATGGCGACGACGCAGACACCGATGGCGGCCCCGGTCAGGCCCAATATGGTCCATTTACCGACGTCCTGCGTTTCGGCGCGGCGGCGCATGTCGGCGGTGTTGGCGGTCATCATCAGCCGGGCAAGGGCGATGAGGTAGAAGACGGCGGCGCTGTTCCACGCGATCAGCACGCTTTGCGACAGGCGCAGGTCGGTGAGGGTGCCCAAAAGCGTGCCCAGACCAAAGGCCAGAGCGATGGCGCGGCTCAACCATGGGCGGGTACGCAGAGTGCGGACAAAGGAAAGGGCGGTCATAAACAATGCTATGACCGCCCTTTGGAAAATGTCCAGCCGGGGTGAGGGCTTAAACCGTTTTCGTCACCTTGTTGAGGTGGGGCGGACTGTCCGGATTGAGCCCGCGCGCCAGTGACAGGCGGTTGGCGAGGCGGTAGAAACTTTGTAGGCGCAAAATAGGCTCAAGGATAGGCTCAGCGGCCAGGGCGGGCAGCGTGTAAGCCCCCGGTGTGGTGTCGGCCAGCCACATGGCGGCCCCGCGCCCGGCAAATTCCGCGGCCACGTCGCGCACACCGTCGCCGGCTGTGTCGGAGGTCGCGAAGGCCAGAACGGGGAAGCCCTGATTGACGATAGCCATAGGGCCGTGACGGACTTCGGCGGCGGAGAAGGCCTCGGCATGCAGGGCGCAGGTCTCCTTGAGCTTGAGCGCGGCTTCCTGCGCCACGCCGAAGCCATAGCCGCGGCCAATGACGAAGAGGTTGGTGGCGGCAGTCAGGGCGGGGAGGGCGGGGGACCAGTCGAGATCAAAGGCCTGACGCATCTGAGCGGGGAGGGCGGCCACGGCGGCTTTCAGCGTCCCGTCGTCGGCCCATTCGGCGGTCAGGGCGGCAAAACCGGCCAGTGCCGCCAGACATGATTTGGTGGCGGCAACAGACAGCTCTGGCCCGGCGCACAGCGGCAGGACCTCGTCGGCGAGCGCGGCCAGCGGCGCGGTTTCGTCATTGACCAGCGCCACAACAAAGGCGCCTGCGGCCTTATAGGCTTCGACGGCGGTCAAAAGGTCAGGCGAGCGGCCCGACTGCGACACGGCGATGCACAGGGTCTCGGCGGCCACGACATGTGCGGCATAAACCGAGGCGACTGACAGGGCGGCAGAGCCAACCGGCACGCCGGTCAGGATCTCAATGACGTACTTGCCGTATGTGCAGGCGTGGTCGGACGAGCCGCGGGCGCAGGTGACGACGGCTTTGGGCGGCTGGGCCTTCAGGCGCGCGGCGATACGGCTCAGGGTCTCGGCATTGCGCGTCAGGAAGCGCTCAACGGCGTCGCCGCCTTCGGCCGCCTCCCGGAACATCAGCGTCGTGGTTTCGTCCAGCGGCGTGGCGACAGAGGCGAGGGACATGCAGGCGGTTCCTTTGTGACGAAGTAGGTGCACTTTTGATACCAATATTCAGCATTGGTATTACTACCAATACACGTTTTAGGCAAGGGCAATCGCAATGCCGCCTTTTTCCTGAAATTCGCAGAGGCTTTTTGCGGAAAATCGCGTTCGGGGTGCTTTAAAAGGATATAACCAATATTGCCATTGGGCTTGTTCTATGCCACGTTCTTATTCGTAACCGGGTTTTCCCTCATTTCCCCCCGGTCCTACTGGAGTGGTCTGCCCCTGTGGCGGCCACTCTTTTTTTGTGTTTTTGACGAAGTGCCCCTCGCGGGGCCAATACCCTGACAGGCGAAAACGTGACCACAAAGACACATAACGCGCGTTACAGAGGCGTTTCTCCCACCGGTCAGGTGCTGTTTCTCGGGTTACACAATTCCGTCACACAAGCTTGGGCGTTCTGTCACACAGCCTCCCTATAAGGCCGTTTGATGGCATGGGTGCGTTCAGAACGGGGTCTCCCGACGCGCCGCTGCGCTGGTCTGGAGAGATGAAATGAACACTTCCACGAAATTCCGCCTGGGTCTGCTGGGCTTCACCGCTGCCGTGGCACTGGCGGGCTGCTTTGGGGCTGACAACGTTGCTTCGCCGGGTGAAGGCGTCCTGATCGGTGGCGGCACCTCGTCCTCGTCTTCGTCATCTTCTTCCACCTCGGGCGTCGCGGCCGCTTCGTGCCCGACCGGCACCGACAATATCGGCGTCATCACGCTCGCCGGGGGCGCTCAAGCCCGCAACTGCCAGCTGCCGAACACCATCACCGGTAGCCTGACTTTGGCTAAGCTCGACGGTGTCATCTACTCGGTGTCGGGACGCGTAAACATCGGTGAGGACATGGGGCCGAACGTCAATTCCCCCATCTCCGGTGCGCGCAAGGGCGTTCTGACTATCGAGCCGGGCGTAACCATCTTCGGTTCGGCGGGTCTCGACTACATCGCCGTTCAGCGCGGTTCGCAAATCTTCGCCGAAGGTACGGCGGCCAACCCGATCATTTTCACCTCCAAGAACAACGTCACCGGCGCTTCGACCTCGAACTCGATTGGCGAATGGGGCGGTCTGGTGATCCTCGGTCGTGCGCCGTCAAATTCGTGTGCCACCGACGCGGTCCCGTCCAACCTTGACGGCTTCAACACCTGCGGCGCGTCCTTCGAAGCCGTGGCCGGTCTGAACTTCGGCGGTAACAGCCTCGCCGACAACTCCGGTACGCTGAAGTATGTGCAGGTCCGCTACACCGGCTATCAGGTCGATGTGGGTAAGGAGCTGAACGGCATCACTTTCGCCGGCGTCGGCGCTGGCACCACGGTCGATTACGTGCAGGTCTATAACTCGTCGGATGACGGCGTCGAATTCTTCGGTGGCGCAGTCAACGCCAAGCACCTCGTACTGGTCGGCAACGACGATGAGCAATTCGATACCGACAACACCTGGTCGGGTTCGGTGCAGTGGATGATCGCCCTGCAGGCCGCCCGCTCCACCTCGGGGTCTTTCGGCTTCGAAATGTCCTGTAACAAGGGTGGCAACGGTGGCATCCGCTCGATGTGCCCGACTTCGGCAGCGGTCAACACCGGCACCCTGCGTCCCTTCTCCTATCCGAAGGTGTCGAACGCCACCATCGTCATGAAGAACACCGCCAATACCCAGGCGCTGAAGCTCGATACCGGCACCGGCCTGCTGCTGATGAACTCGATCATCCGCACGACCAGCCCGTCGTCGAACTGCCTGCTGGTGCAGGATGACAATACGGTCATCGCTCAGGTCGCCTTCCGCTCGGTCATGGGCATCTGCGGTGGCATCGCTTCGGTGGGCGTCCAGTCCGGTTCGTCGAACACCGGTCAGACCCTGCCGACCGTCACTCAGGCCGAAGCCCTCTGGAACACAGGTAACATCACCCGCGTGTCCTCGGTCACCTCGGCCCTGCTGCCGACCGTAACCAACAACTCGATCGGCACCTCGACGACCCTGACCAACGATATCGTCAATGGTGCGACTGAAAACGCCGTTGCAGTAACCAACCCGACTATCCTCAATGACGCGGCCAACAACAACCTCGGCTTCTTCACCACCCCGACCTATATCGGTGCTGTGAAAGACGCCAACGACACCTGGTACAAGGGCTGGACCTGCGGCATGGGCACTGGCGAGAAGTCCTGCCAGTAGCAAGCGCCAGCGCGGCGGGGGAAACCCCGCCGCAACGCGCTGTGCTCTCCAAGTCCTTCAGCAAAGGTTGATCCCATGAAACTGCAAACTCTTTCCCTCGGCGCCTTGCTGATGGCTACGACGTCGCTGGCAGCGGTAAACGCCGCCGTGGCGCAAGATCAGACTCAGACGGCTGCCGACCAGCCAGCGGAAGCCGCCCCCGGCGATTCCAACGCCAGCCCGTCCAACGAAGTCACCGAAGTCGTCGTGCGCGGCAAGAACCTGCCCAAGACCATGCGTCGCACGGCCGAAGTCACTTCGATCCTGACCACCGAAGACCTTAAGCGCACCGGCGACGATAACGCCGCCGCGGCCCTGACGCGCGTCGCGGGCCTGTCGCTGGTCGAAGGTAAATTCATTTATGTACGCGGCCTGGGTGAACGTTACTCGTCGGCCCTTCTGAACGGCGCGCCCCTGCCGTCGCCGGAGCCGCTGCAACGCGTTGTGCCGCTCGACCTGTTCCCGGCGTCGCTTTTGGGCCGCGTCTCGGTGCAAAAAACCTATTCGGCGGAATACCCGGGTGAATTTGGCGGCGGTGTCGTCGATCTTCAGACCGTGGCCTTGCCGCGCGACAACTTCCTGAGCCTTGGCATCGGGACGGGTTATAACAGCGAAACGACCGGCAAGAAGACCGTCACCTATTTCGGTTCGGCCACCGACTGGCTGGGCTACGACGACGGTGCCCGCAGCCTGCCTGATCCGCTGCGTGATGCGCTGGCAAAGGGCAAACTGGTCAACCCGAACACCTACCCGGCGACGGGCACGGGCGCGACCAACGAGTTGCAAAAGATCGGTCATTCTTTCACCAATGCCGACCTCAACCTGCTACAAATCGGTCGTCCGACCCCGAACTTCAGCCTGAATGGCAGCGCCGGTCAGACCTATGACGTTCTAGGTGGCAAGTTCGGCGTTGTCGCCGTCGCCGACTTCTCCAACAGCTGGTCCGTCAAGAACGGCATCCACTATGAGGATGACTATACGAACTCGGCCAACAATGTCTCGTTAAACAGCCTGCTATCGCTCGGCTATACCCGCGGTGCCCACACCCTGAAGTGGACGGGCATGTATATCCGCAAGACGACGAAGTTCGCTTCGACGCGTGACGGCTTCAACTCCAATGGCTTCTTCTACCGCAAGGACCGCACCGGCTGGTATCAGCGCGAGCTGGGTCTCAGCCAACTGACCGGCACGCACGCCCTGACGCCGAAGCTGGTGCTCGACTGGACGGCCTCCTACGCCGTGACGGTGCGCGATACGCCGTATGACAAGTTCATCAACTATCAGCTTGATGAATCGAATGCGGCGACCAAGGGGCTCTACTTCACCGACCTGCGTAACGGCGGCGGTAACGAAACGGCCTTCTCGAACCTAAAGGACGTGGCCAAGTATCTGGGTGCCAACCTGACCTGGGATTACAGCCTCGGTGAAGGGCGAGATGGCAAGCTGATGGCGGGCGTTTCGGTGCTCGACAACCAGCGCGACTATCAACGCCGCGCCTTTGAATTTAAGTCGGTCAACGACTCACTGGCCAAGTATACCCGCGTAGATTACCTGTTCTCCGACTACAATATTCGCCCGGACTTCCTGCAATTGTGGGAAACCGGTTCGGATTCGCCGCAAGCCTATAAGGGCGGCCTGTTCGTGTCGTCTTACTACGTGAAGACCGATCTGGAAGTCATTCCGCTGGTTCGCGTCGCCGCCGGTCTGCGCTACGAAATCGGCAAGGAGCGGAACGACCTGCGTTACCTCTATCAGACGAACACCAAGCCGGAGCGCGCCTCAACGCAGATCAAGGAGACCTACCTCCTGCCGTCGGGCACGGTGACCTGGAACTTCAAGGACGACATGCAACTCCGTTTTGGCGCGTCCAAGACCATCGGCCGTCCGCAGTTCCGAGAACTGGCCGAGCCGACCTTCCGTGAAGCCGACAGCGACCGTTCCTATACGGGAAATCCGCTGCTGAAGGACACCGAGATCACCAACCTCGATGCCCGTTATGAGTGGTACTACGGCGCGGGCGAATACCTGACCGCCGGCCTATTCCACAAGACACTGGACAAGCCCGTCGAAACCATTTCGACTGGCACTCAGCTCCAGCAGACCTTCGTCAACGCCCCGCAAGCCAATATTCAGGGCTTTGAAGTCGACTATAAGGGCCTGTTCGAGAGTCCGATCAAGGGTGCCTTCTTTGAGAGCAAGCAGTGGCTGGTGCAGGCCAACTACACCTTTACCGACTCCAGCGTGAAGGTGAAGACTGGCGACAAGATCGCCTTCAGCCGCACCACCTTCCAGCCGGTTGAAGCCAGCCTGTACATCAAGGACGGGTCCAAGCTGCAAGGTCAGTCCGACCACCTCGCTAACGTGCAGTTCGGCTGGGAAGACGCGGAAGCGAAGTCGCAGGGCACCCTGCTGCTCACCTATGTGAGCGAGCGTATTTCGGTTCGCGGTTCGGGTATTGTCGGTGACCCCGACATCATGCAGGAGCCGGGCACGCAGATCGATTTCGTGTGGCGCAAGGGCTTCGACGCTTTTGGTCGGGGCCTGAATTTCCAGCTTGAGGCCCGTAACCTGACAGGCACCGAGTACAAGGAATATCAGACCATCAACGACAAGCGCGTCTATGTCGATCGCTACGATCCGGGCACCTCCGTCTCGGTCAGCCTCTCGACACAGTTCTAAAAGATTAGGCCGTCCGGTCCACCGGGCGGCCTTTTCTGTTACGGCGAAAAGACTTTTGTGAAAGCGTCATTCCAGCCTAAAGCGAGATTTTTAGCGGAATCAACACATCGCTTTAGTGCCTGCCTGACTCCAAGCGAGCCCGGCGGCCAGTGTCGGAGTGCCAGGTGCGGCTAAGGCAGCGGTATTTTCCCAGCCGTCTTCTGTCGTTTCGCTCCAGTATTCACCGCCCTAAAGCGAAGTTTGGCTAAGCCAATTCGGGGGAGGTGCTCCAATCATGATTTTATAGAGCTACGACCGATTTAAGAGCCTATGTTTTCCTTGCGCAGGCACAGTTGTCGGGAGCTGGAGCTCCAGGCCGTCATAATAGTGTCATCAAACTGCAATAAAGGCTCGGGCAACGCCGTTTTGTGACAGTTTGACATCACTTCGATGACAGGCGGCGACGGAACAGGAGTTCTATACCCGTGCGTTTGTCTGCCACCTTATCCGTCATTGCGCTCTTGTCGTTGCAGGCCCCAGGTGCGATGGCTGCCCCCACAAATGGTCTCATCGCCGATTGGAGCGATGACTGGAACGCAGCAATTTCGGGCTGGAAGATGAGCGGTCAACTGACAGCAGCCACCGATTCGACCAGCAAGGGTATTTCCGAAACCCAGGGCAATGGTCAGGTGGCTGTGGCACTTACAGCCACCCGCAACTGGTTCTATGTCTCTGCCCGCTACAAAAACTATAAAGGAAGCGACGGCAGCGATTATCAGAGCGGACTGGCCGTAGGCGGCAAGTGGGTGCTGGGTAAGGCGACCCTGAACAGCCAACTCATCCATAAGGTTAACATGGGTGCCCGCGCTGGCGTTGATAACCATTTTGTCGAATGGCAAACCGAACTGACTCGTCCCTTTGGCCGCAACACCTTTAAGGCGTTGACCATCTGGACGCCGGACTCATCGGGCGCCACAAAGGAAGCGCTCTATTACGAGGTGGGCCTGTCGCGTAAAGTCTCTGAAGCCCTCACCCTGTCGGCCGGCGCGGGTGAACGTCGGGTGGACCCGAAGCGCAACTACACCGCTTGGAATGCTGGTGCGAGCGTCAATTTGAATGCGCGGACGACGCTTGATCTGCGCTATTACAACACCAACCGTCACGAATACTCCAAGGTTCACGGTGATCGGTTCGTACTGGCCTTACAGCGGAAATTCTAAACATCAGGTCCGCCCAGTTCGCAGGCCAGCCCATTTACGGACTATAAGGCCTCTCTGTTTGATCCTGGTCACTGAACCCCCGAGGCTATTGGGGGATCTTTGATTTCATCGACCACTAGTGCTGGACCTAAGCACCAAACTTTTCGTTCAAAGGCTTGGGCGTTAGTTCAAACATCGTGTTGCCGGTCTATAAGGGTGCTCCGACCCGCATTTATTCTGCCACTTTGGCAATATTTTTGGCCAGTTTGGCAAATGGCAGCATTACAGAAGCACCGACCCATTGATCTAAGTTCGCAGTCTGCCTGGTCCGGTTTAAAAAACTTCGTTTTTAAAGTGAATGACATCGGTGCTCGAAACGCCAAGGTCAAACATGAATGTGATTGCGTTGGTTTTTTATTACGATTAGAATGAACTTTACAATTTTGATAGCGGTTTTGCCTCCCTATTACTCGTTAAATTTGTGCAGCAGAGTTGAATACTGGTCGTAAATCTAAGCAATGTTGCTGGTATGTTCAGTCTTTGCTGTGGCCTTGGACACTGCAAGTGACATAAAGATCGCAATCCACAATGCACGCATTGTATAACCTCCCTCTTCCTCGGTAACGGGCTGTGGCACAGGCGGTATTAAGGGAAAATGCTGGATCAGGCGTTGCGGGTTGGGCTTGCCAGATACGCTAAGGGCCGCTGCCTCAACCAAGACAACGGCCCCCAGCTATCGGATGGCACAACCGGTTAGTCGACCTGCTCAACTGGTGTCGGTTGGATCTTTTCACGATCAAGGCGCTGGAATAGCAGATCCACCATCTCCTCAGCGTTCTCGTCTGTAGCGGTCGAGGCTTCCACGCCGCAATAGCTCTGGTCGGGCAGGCGGCCCCAGACGACCAGCGGCGCGTAGTAGCGGGCGAGGTCGCTCAGCGCTTCGTGCTGATCCTTTGCGGTGGTGTCGGGCAGGACGAGCATACCGTCGAAGCGCTGCGAGCGCACGAGATCCTTGAGCGCGCCCTGACGCTTGGCCGGGGTCTTGAGCACGAGCAGCTCATAACCGCGCTTGAAAACGGCCTGGGTGAGGGCGCCCATCATGCTGAGCAGGTGCGGGTCGCGCAGCTTGCGGTCGCCATCGTCGGGCAGGACGAGGCCGATGGTGCGGGTGCGCTTCAGTCGGAGGTTACGGGCGGCCTGATTGACGACGTAGCCATGTTCCTCGGCAATCGCGGCGATCTTGTCACGCAGCGGCTTGGGGATCAGGGGGCTTCCGGCCAGGGCCCGCGAAACGGTGGACACCGAAACGCCGGCCATTCGGGCGATATCGGCCATCTTGAGCGGCGCGGTGGTCGAAAGGGTCTCTGTGGTCATTGTCTCCTCAAGGGGTTCGGATGGAGCCGGATCAGACGCATTAGCGCGCCAGCCAGCCCCCATCGACGGGGATAATAACTCCGTTTACGTAATTTGACACGCGGGAGGCCAAAAAAACCGTCGCGCCGCCCAAATCTTCTGGCGTGCCCCAGCGTGCGGCCGGAATCCGGTCCAGAATTGCCTTCGCGCGTTCGGGGTCGCTTTGCAGCCCTTCGGTCAATTCCGTGGCCATATAGCCCGGCGCGATCGCGTTGACGTTGACGCCCTTTGCTGCCCATTCGTTGGCCAGAAGCCGCGTAATCCCCGCCACGCCCGACTTTGATGCCGTATAGGAGGGGACGCGGATGCCGCCCTGGAACGATAGGAGCGAAGCCGTGTTGATGATCTTGCCATGGCCCTGCGCGATCATGTGGCGGCCAGCGGCCTGACACATGAAGAACAGGGTCTTGAGGTTGAGGTTCATCACTGCGTCCCAGTCTTCTTCGGTGAATTCGGTGACGTCACCACGGCGGATCGACCCGGCATTGTTGACGAGGATGTCCAGTCCGCCCATGACGCTCAGAGTTTCTGCGACAATATTCTCCACCGGCGAAATGGATGTAAGATCGGCGCGGATGAAGTGAAACCGGCGACCCAGGGCCGCTACCTTTTCGGCGGTGGTGTCCGCCCGCGACGAGCCGACGGCACAGATATCAGCCCCGGCTTCGGCGAGCGCCAGCGCCATGCCCTGACCCAGTCCACGATTGGCCCCTGTAATCAGCACGGTTTTTCCGGAAAGGTCGAACATCGAGGTAGCGGACATGGCGTTTCCTGAATAAAACGGAGCGTGATTAATTTTGATCCATGATGATTGAACGGGATTGCCCGCGCATTGTCATTCGGCTTGGCGTCATGCTAGAGCATCGACATTCCTTTTCCAATTCCCTGAATCGCTGGGTTGCCATGATCATCTCCGCCTCGACCGATTACCGCGAAGCCGCCCGGCGTCGTCTGCCGCCTTTTCTGTTTCACTATATCGACGGCGGTGCCTATGCCGAACGCACGCTGGCGCGCAATATGTCGGACCTGGGCGACGTGGCGCTGCGTCAGCGCGTTTTGAAAGACGTGTCCTCGCTCAGTCTGGAGACGGAACTGCTTGGCGAAAAGCTGTCCATGCCCATTGCTCTGGCTCCCGTCGGCCTGACCGGCATGTATGCCCGTCGCGGCGAAGTGCAGGCGGCGCGCGCGGCGCAAAAGGCCGGGATCAACCTGACGCTTTCGACCGTCAGCGTCTGCCCCATCGAGGAGGTTCAGGGCAAGTGCGACAAGCCGATCTGGTTTCAGCTCTATGTGCTGAAAGATCGCGGCTTCATGAAGAACGCGCTGGAACGCGCCTGGGCGGCTGGTATCCGCACCCTGGTCTTTACCGTTGATATGCCGGTGCCGGGGGCGCGCTACCGTGACGCCCATTCCGGCATGAGCGGGCCAAACGCCGAAATGCGCCGCCTGTGGCAGGCGGTGACGCACCCGCACTGGGCCTTCGATGTTGGCCTGATGGGGACGCCGCACGACCTCGGCAATGTGTCGAAATATCTCGGTAAGGCGACGGGTCTGGCCGACTACATTGGCTGGCTGGGGGCCAATTTCGACCCGTCGATCTCGTGGAAGGATCTGGAATGGATCCGAGACTTCTGGAAGGGGCCGATGGTCATTAAGGGCATTCTCGACCCGGAAGACGCCAAGGACGCGGTCAGCTTCGGCGCTGATGGCATTGTGGTGTCCAACCACGGCGGGCGGCAGCTCGATGGTGTCCTGTCGTCGGCGCGGGCTTTGCCTGCCATTGCAGAGGCCGTGAAGGGCGATCTGACCATACTGGCCGACTCCGGTATCCGCACCGGCCTCGATGTGGTGCGTATGATCGCGCTGGGGGCCGACGGAGTGCTGCTGGGGCGGGCCTTTATCTACGCGCTGGCCGCTGGAGGGGAGGCGGGTGTGTCAAACCTGCTCACCCTGTTTGAGAAGGAAATGCGCGTCGCCATGGCGCTCACCGGCGTCAAGTCGATCCGTGAAATCGGCCCGCAGTGTCTGGTGCAGGGGGCGTAAAGCAAAATTCCCTCACTGAGATTAGGGAAGGGGTTCACTGTACGCGTAAAGGCGTGTGGCTTAACCGAAGCGGCCGCCGATATAGTCTGAGGTGCGCTCGACTTTCGGCTTGACGAACAGCTCTTCGGTCGGGCCGTATTCGACCATCTTGCCCAGATACATAAAGCCCGTATAGTCCGACAGGCGTGCCGCCTGCTGGAGGTTGTGGGTCACGATGATGATAGTCAGGTCGCGCTTCAGTTCTTCGAGCGTGTCTTCCAGCTTGGCCGTCGAGATAGGGTCGAGCGCCGAAGCCGGTTCGTCAAGCAGCAGGATTTCCGGCTCAACCGCGATGCCGCGGGCAACGCACAGACGTTGCTGCTGACCGCCCGAAAGCGACAGGCCGGACTTGGTCAGTTTGTCCTTCACCTCGTCCCACAGCGCGGCGCGGCGCAGGGCCTTTTCGACTACCTCGTCCATCTCAGCCTTTGACTTTTTGTGGTACAGCTTTACGCCGAAGGCCACATTATCATAGATTGACATGGGGAAGGGGGTCGGCTTCTGGAACACCATGCCGACGCGGGCGCGCAGGGCCGTCACATCGACCTTCGGGCCCAGAATATTCTCGCCATCGACCAGAATTTCGCCTTCGGCGCGCTGACCCGGATAGAGGTCATAGATGCGGTTCATGGTGCGCAGCAGGGTGGATTTGCCGCAGCCCGACGGACCGATCAGGGCGGTGATGCCGTTGCGCTTGACCGGCATGGAGACGCCGAACAGTGACTGATGCGTGCCGTAGTAGAAGTTAAGGTTCCGCGTTTCCAGCACAAGCTGATCGGCCGGGGGCGGGGTGATGACGCTTTGGAAATCGGTGTCGGACATGACAGGGCCTTACTTGTGATCTTTTTCGCGGGCGATCCATCGCCCCATGATGTTGATGGCCAGCACAGTCACCGTGATCAGCAGGGCACCGGCCCAGGCCAGTGACTGCCAGCTTTCAAAGGGTGACATGGCAAACTGGAAGATGACCCCCGGTAGCGAGGCCATGGGCTTGCTCATATCAAGATTGAAGAACTGGTTATTCAGTGCGGTGAACAGAAGGGGGGCGGTTTCCCCAGATATGCGGGCAAAGCCGAGAAGCCCGCCGGTCAGAAGGCCCGCCCCGGCGGCTTTCCAGATGATCTTGCGTACCGTTACCCACTGTGAGGCTCCCAGCGCCATACCGGCCTCGCGCAAGGCATTGGGCTGAAGGTTCAGGATGTCTTCGGTGGTGCGCGTCACGATGGGCGTGGCGATGATGCCGAGCGCTACGGCCCCGGCCCAAGCCGAAAAGCCCTGCATCGGACGAACCAGAAGCTCATAGATAAAGAGGCCGATCAGGATTGACGGCGCTGACAGCAGCACATCGTTGAGGAAGCGCACCACATGACCATAGGGGCTGTTACCGCCGATTTCTGCCAACCAAGTGCCTGCCAGAATACCCACCACAACCGCCAGCATCATGGCCAGCGAACACATGATGATCGAGCCGATAATGGCGTTGCG
Source organism: Asticcacaulis excentricus CB 48 (assembly GCF_000175215.2). NCBI lineage: Bacteria > Pseudomonadati > Pseudomonadota > Alphaproteobacteria > Caulobacterales > Caulobacteraceae > Asticcacaulis > Asticcacaulis excentricus. Next base: position 1,129,995 of record NC_014817.1, read on the forward strand.
CAGGCCACCGGCGCTGTCCGGACCGGGGGTGTCGGCCGTGAAGACTATCAGGTCCAGCCCGCCAAAGCCCTTGGTGAACAGGGAAAACATAATCAGCGAGAGCGCCAGCAGGGCCAGGCCCGCGGCACCGATACAGACAGTGACGAAGATCTGGGAGGCCAGTTTGCGACGGGCGGCGCGGGGGAATATTTGGTCCATCGGGCGCTCCTTATCAGTAACGCTGCGAAGAAAGGAGGGCGCGGGCCATGGCTAGAACCCCGAAGGTGATCATGAACAGCACCAGACCCAGCGCAATCAGCGCGGAGGTGTGCAGATCACCTGTGGCTTCGGTAAATTCGTTGGCAATGGTCGAAGCCAGCGTAGACCCGGAAGCAAACAGCGATTCCGGAAAGCCGTGGGCATTGCCAATGATGAAGGTCACGGCCATGGTCTCACCCAGAGCGCGCCCGAAACCGAGCATGATGACGCCGATCATGCCCTTCTTGACGTAGGGGATGAGCACCGAGGTGACCACTTCAAACGGGGTACACCCGAGGCCGAACGCCGCTTCGCGGACTTGAGGCGGCACCGAGCGGAACAGTTCGCGGAAGACGGCGGACATATAGGGCAGGATCATGATGGCCAGAATCATCGAGGCCGTTAGGATGTTCGCGCCATTGGGCACACCCGCAAGCAGCTTACCCCAGATACTGTCAGGATTGACCGACAGAAGCAGCGGCAACTGCACGGTCTTGGCGAACCAAGGCGCAAAGACAAACAGGCCCCACATGCCGTAAACGATAGAGGGAATGCCGGCCAGAAGCTCAATGGCGGTGGAAATCGGCTGGGCGATAACCTTTGGGCAGAACTGGGTCAGGAAGACGGCGACAAATACCGCCACAGGCAGAGCCAGCGCCAGAGATAGGACGGCCGTGATCAGTGTGCCGACGATGGGACCGGCGGCTCCGAACACTTCGGTTGCCGGATTCCAGGTCGTTGAGGTGAAGAAGCCAAGACCAAAAGTTGAAAGCGCCGGCCAGCCGCCGATAACCAGCGAGATCAGAAGCCCCCCCAGCGTCACCAGAAGCAGAGTCGCCGCCGAAAAAGCTACCGCCCGAAAGATCGGGTCGGCCATATCTTTTTGCGGGCGTGCAGCTGAGGCAGGCGGTTTGGCGGCCTGCGCGGCGGTCACTGCCATGACTTTCAGGGCCATGATTTTCAGATCCATCGAATTTGCTTCTGCTCTCAGGGCTTAAACGGTCACGGTGAAGGTTTTAAGACGCCACCCCGGATTTTGCCCGCACCAGACCAAAGAGGGGCTCCCCTGAGGGGAGCCCGCTCCATTTGAGGTCTATTTGTCTTGGTAAGCGCGTTTTTGCAACTACTTTGCGCCTTCGGCGGTGAAGACAGGCTTACCGCCGGAGGTGATCTGCGAGGCCCACTGTGCGCGCATCAGGGCTTTCACATCGGCCGGCAGCGGCACGTAGTGCAGTTCGCCTGAGGCTGCATCGCCGTTGGTATAGGCCCAGTCAAAGAAGTTCAGGACGGACTTCGCCTTGGCTGCATCGGCCTGATCCTTGTAGACCAGAATGAAGACGGCACCAGTGATCGGCCACGACTTGGCACCCGGCTGGTTCAGCAGCAGAAGCTGGTTGCCCGGCGCGTTCTTCCAGTCGGCACCCGCTGCCGCAGCGGCGAACGATTCGGCCGAAGGCGCGACCGTCTGGCCGTCATGATTGGTCAGGTTGGCATAAGCAGCGCCCGTCTTGATGGCATACGCGAATTCGACATAACCGATCGAGCCGGTGGTTTGCGACACAAAGGCTGACACGCCTTCATTGCCCTTACCGCCGAGGCCGGTCGGCCATTCCAGCGCGTCAGACGCCCCGACCTTGCTCTTCCATTCAGGCGATACGGCGGCCAGATAGTTAGTGAACAGGTAGGTGGTGCCCGACCCGTCAGCGCGATGAACCACCGTAACCGGCAGGGCCGGCAGGGTCAGGCCCGGATTGGCGGCCTTCAGCGCAGGGTCATCCCAGCGCTTGATCTTGCCCATGAAGATGTCGGCCAGAAGCTGACCATTGAGGTTGAGCTTGCCCGCTTCGATGCCTGGCACGTTGACGACCGGCACAACACCGCCCATGACGACCGGAAACTGATAAAGACCGGCGGCGTTCAGGTCTTCGACTGACAAAGGCTTGTCCGTCGCGCCGAAATCAACCGTTTTAGCCTTGATCTGCTTGATGCCGCCGCCGGAGCCGATCGACTGATAGTTGACGCTGATCGAGGCTGAGGTCTTGTAGGTTTCTGCCCACTTCGAAGCCAGCGGCGCGAAGAAGGTCGAACCGGCACCGGTCAGACCGCCTGTGGCCGGGGCCTCAGACTTGGGGGCGTCGCCACTTGAGCAGGCAGCCAGGAGAAACAGCGCGCCGACAGCCGCGGCAAAGGGTTTGAACATGGGATGTCTCCAGAAACCGGGGGCTTAACCGACCGGTGTGTGTGCCCTGGGTGTTTGCACGAAACCTCAAACCGCCGGGGCGTTGGCCGGCGTTTACAACAGTTTTGTGACAGTTGTGTGAAGGTCGGGGCCGGTTCCGGATCAGGCGGCTCTTACCGCGAGCAAGAAGGTTTCCACAGCGCTACTCAAGCGTGCGGTTTCTTCGGCCAGATGTGCCGATTCCACGCTGACGCAGGCGGCGGTCTGATCGGTCTCGTCGGCTGAACGGTGCACGCGTTGCAGGGTGCATCCCACCGCCTGCGCGTCCTCGGCGGCCTGTTCGATAGTTTCGCCTATGCGGGCGGTGAGGCCCGTCTGCGCCTCGACGGCCTGCGCGACGTCCTGAGCTGTGCGGCCCATGTCTTCGATGATGCTGCGGATAGCCCCAACGCTGGCCACGGTCTCGCTCGTGGCGGACTGAATGTCCTGAACCTGGGTGGTGATGCGGCGGGTGGCCTCGGCGACGCGGCCGGAGAGGGTCTTGACCTCTGAGGCGACCACCGCAAAGCCCTTGCCGGCGTCTCCGGCGCGCGCCGACTCAATGGTGGCGTTGAGCGCCAGCAGATTGATCTGGGACGCTACGTCGTCAATCAGGCCGATAATATCGGTGATCTGCGCCGACCGGGCCGACAGCGAGTCCAGCTTGGCTGCTGCGTCAACGGACCGGTGCGCCGCTTCGTGGGCTATGGCGTTGGAGCGGGCACTGCGTTCGGCGATATCGCTGATGGCGAGGCTGAGGGCCTGTGCGGCTTCGGAGACGTGCCGGGCGCGTTCTTGCGTGTTGCGCGTCGCGGTAGCGGCGGTTTCGACGCCTTCGCGGGTACGGATGGCAATTTCCGAAACATCGGCGGCGCGTTCGTGCAGACCGCTGACCGACTGCTTCACCCGGTCGAGAATGCGGCAGGCAGTTTGTTCAAAGGCCGCGGCAGCGTCAGACATGGCGGCGCGGCGGCTGGCTTCGGCCTGAAGTGCCTCATGTTCGGCGCGCAGCCGGTCATGCTCCATGGCCTGCAATTGCTGTGAGCGGGCCGCGTTTTCCTGACGCACACGCACAGCGGCGTTGCGGTGACGCCCGACGATCAGCCCGGCCGCAATGGCTGCCAATGCCGCGACGCCCAGACCGGTCAGAAAGGCATTGCGAATGCCCTCCAGCCGTTTCAGATAGGCGTCCACGCGGATATCGACGCCGACCAGACCAACAAAGCGGCCCTTGTCCATCAGCGGCGCATAGCCTGACAGGAAGGTGCCCCATTTGTCCGTATAGGTGTCGGCCTCGACCTGAGGGGTCTGGGTGGCGAAGGCCTGTTCGAGCGCTGGGGTGCTGTTCTCGTAGGTTTCCATCACGCCGGTCGGCACTACGGTTTCGCCCGGCTTGGGGATGGAGGCGTCCATGATAAAATGGGTCTTACCGTCCACCCGGACCATGGTGTAGATGTAGGCGAGATCGGGATTGCCGCGCAACAGGGCAAAATAGGGGGCGCGTACGTGCTCATAATCGGCATTACCCTGATCCTCCGGGCGGGTGATGCGGGCGTGGGTGGTGGTGTCGGTCAATTGCGCCGCGCTGACGGCAACACGCATCAGATTGGTACGCACCTCGTTTTTCAGCGCTGACGAAGCGGTGAGATAGACCGCCAGACCGGTGACGGCGGCCGCGGCAAACAGGACGCCTCCGGAGATTAGCCCGTCGCGCCAGCCCACGCTTAACCGGATGCCCAAACGCTCTAGCATAGTCGCCCCACCTCTTGCCGGCACGTGTCTGAGCCGACTCGTTTTCTGAACTGGACGTCCAGTAACGCTTCGTTTTTTAATGGAGAGTTAACCATGGAGGCGACGGCAGATAAAAGCTGTTTATGGTGCTATCTTGCCGTGCCTTCAGCCGCCCTATTTGATGATGAACAGCACCTGCATCACCTCGCGCAAATCGTTGGCCAGCGCCTCACGGTCGATGTCCGGATGGGTAATGGCGCGGATCATCATGCCGTCAAACAGCATGCTGATGATTTCACCGCGCGCGTCCAGACGTCGCCGGTCGCACCCTGGATTGAGGCGGTCACAGAGGCTGCGGCCCAGCTCGCGCTCCTGGACATCGGCGGCCTGCACTATAGCGGCTACGCGCGGGTTGCGCGCGGCTTCGGCCAGCACTTCGAGAGCTAGCGCGCTCTTGTCCGGGCCGTATTTGTGGTCCAGCGCGAAGTCGATCGTGTTGAGAAGAGTATCCAGCAGCTGATCGTCAGGGGTCTCGTCCCATTCGGCGAACTTGGCGCGCATTTCGGCTAGATCGCTGGCCACAATAGCTTCAATAATGGCTTCTTTATTCGCAAAATAGCGATAGATAACGCCGACACTCATCTTCGCTTCGGCGGCGATGTCGGCCATGGAGGCGCCATGAAATCCGGAGCGTCTGACGCAGCGCAAAGTGGCGTCCAGAATCTGCTGGCGTCGCTCCTCGCGGCTTTGACGCGCACGGGGCAGGGGAGGGGTAGTGTTAAGAGGGGACTTCAAAGCTGTACTGGTCATCCGCGGTGGCAAACCCTTCGTGGATAAGGGGTTAACATTTTTTAATATTATCTCTGCGCTTGACATACACCAAAAAGCCGCGTAAGGCCAGAAAAAATGAGAATGATCGTTCACTCTCATTTCGTGCTGACACTTTCTTGCACATCCGTGCGACAGGTGTAGGGCGTGTTTTGCGTTGCACACTTTGATCTGCGCCGACGTATAAGGCGGCATTTACAAGTGACTGACATTTCGTTCCGGAGAGAACCCGCATGAGATCGCAATTTCCCTTTATGAAATCCGCAGCGGTGGTGCTGGCCCTTGGCCTCACCCTGACGGCCTGCGGCAAGAAGGAAGGCGGCCCCGGGGCGGGCGGCATGGGTATGGGCGGGCCGACCGAAGTGGGCATCGTCGTCGTGGCATCTGAACCGGTCAATCTGACCACGGAACTGTCGGGCCGCACCTCGGCCTTCCTATTGTCGGAAGTGCGCCCGCAGGTGAGCGGCATCGTCAAGGCGCGCCTGTTCACCGAAGGCGGCTACGTCAAGGCAGGTCAGCCCCTCTATCAGATCGACGCCGCGCCGTTTCAGGCGTCCTACGCTCAGGCACAGGCTACCGTGGCGCAGGCCGAAGCCAATCTGACGGCAGCACGGCTCAAGGCCGAACGCTATGCCGAGCTGGTTAAGATCAATGCCGTGTCCAAGCAGGACAATGACGACGCGCAGGCGCAGTACGCTCAGGCCAAGGCGACCGTCGCCGCCGGTCAGGCCGCGCTACAAACCGCGGGTATCAATGTTGGCTACACCAAGGTCATGGCGCCGATTTCGGGCCGTATCGGTAAGTCGAACGTCACGCCGGGCGCTCTGGTCACTGCTGCGCAGGCTACAGAGCTAGCGCGCATTCAGAACATCGACAATATCTATCTCGACATTAATCAGTCGGTGACCGAGCTGATGGCGCTGAAACGCGCCGCGGCGGCGGGTCAGATCGGTGAGGCCGCAACCGCCGATGTCGAGCTGGTCCTTGAAGACGGTACGGTCTATCCGATCAAGGGCAAGTTGCAATTTTCGGACGTCAGTGTCGATGAATCGACCGGCACGGTGACGCTGCGCGCCCTGTTCCCCAACCCCAACGGCGTCCTGCTGCCGGGCATGTATGCCAAGGCGCGAATCGTGTCGGGCGTGGTCGGCAACGGCATTCTGGTGCCGCAGCCGGCGGTGACGCGCGATCCGAAGGGCAATGCCACGGTCATGGTGGTGTCGAAGGACAGCAAGGCTGAGATGCGCCCGATCAAGGTGGCGCAGACGGTCGGTGACAAGTGGCTGGTGACCGAGGGTCTGCAAGCCGGTGAGAAGGTCATCGTCGAAGGTCTTCAGAAAATTCGCCCCGAAGCGCCGGTTAAGCCCGTTAGCGTCGGCGCCGCCAAGGAAGCTCCGGCGGCGGCTGCACAAAAAGCGAAGTAAATCAAGCGTTTTAATTCATGGCTGACGACGCGACGCCCGAAGTGTGTCCGTCGCCAGCCCCAGACCTCTATCTGCCAGACCTCTATCTGACTGCATCCGTTCCTGCAAAGGCACCGTCATGATCTCGCGTTTCTTTATCCACAGACCGATCTTTGCCTGGGTGGTGGCCATCGTCATCATGATGGCGGGCCTTCTGTCCATCGCCAACCTGCCCGTCGCCCAGTATCCGCAGATCGCCCTGCCGCAGGTGTCGGTCAGTGCCTTCTATCCGGGCGCTTCGGCCAAGACCGTCGAAGACTCGGTCACCCAGATCGTCGAGCAGCAGATGAAGGGCATTGATGGCCTTTTGTACATGAACTCGACCTCGGATTCGAGCGGGGCCGCCTCGATCACCCTGACCTTTAAGGCCGGGACCGATCCGGACATCGCGCAGGTTCAGGTGCAGAACAAGCTGCAATCAGCCACGCCGCTCCTGCCGCAGGAGGTGCAGCAACAGGGCCTGACGGTGGCCAAGGCGACCTCCAGCTTCCTGATGGTGGTCGGTCTGTATGCAGAAGACCCCAGCGTTTCCGGCCATGACCTTGGCGACTACATGTCCTCGACTCTGGTCGATCAGCTCAGCCGCGTCGATGGCGTCGGCACCATCCAGAACTTCGGGGCCCAGTACGCCATGCGTATCTGGCTCGATCCGGCCAAGCTGAATAGCTACAGCCTTACGCCGACTGATGTTATGAATGCTATTCGCGCCCAGAACACGCAGGTCTCTGCCGGGCAACTGGGCGGTCTGCCGGCCGTCAAGGGCACGGTGCTCAACGCCACCATCACCGCGCAGTCGCGCCTCACCCGCATCGAGCAGTTCCGCAACATCATCCTCAAAAACACCTCCGGCGGTGCCGTGGTGAAGCTGGAGGACGTGGCGCGCATTGAGCTGGGGGCTCAGCAATATACCGGGACGGTGAAGTTCAATGGCCGTGAAGCGACCGGTGTCGCCATCAGCCTCGCCACCGGGGCCAATGCGCTCAACACCGCCAATGCGGTGAAGGCCAAGATGGCTGAGCTGGAAAAGAACTTCCCCAAGGGCTACCGCTATGTGGTGCCGTTCGACACGACGCCGTTTATCGAGCTGTCGATCCATGAGGTCGTGAAGACCCTGATCGAAGCCGTGGTACTCGTCTTCGTCGTCATGTTCCTCTTCCTGCAAAACTGGCGCGCCACCATTATCCCGACCATCGCGGTGCCGGTGGTGTTGCTGGGGACTTTTGGGGTGCTGGCGGCCTTTGGTTATTCGATCAATACCCTGACCCTGTTCGGGCTAGTGCTGGCTATCGGTCTGCTGGTCGATGACGCCATCGTCGTGGTCGAAAACGTCGAGCGCGTCATGCACGAGGAAAAGCTGCCGCCCATGGCCGCGACCATCAAGTCGATGGAAGAAATCACCGGGGCGCTGATCGGCATTGCGCTGGTCCTGTCGGCGGTGTTCATCCCCATGGCCTTCTTCGGCGGGTCGCAGGGCGTCATCTATCGTCAGTTCTCTATCACCATCGTTTCGGCCATGGTCCTGTCGGTGGTGGTGGCCCTGATCCTGACGCCGGCCCTGTGTGCCACGCTTCTGAAAGCCTCTGATGCCGAACATCAGGACAAGAAGGGCTTTTTCGGCTGGTTCAACCGCAACTTTGACCGCATGGCCAATGGCTACCGCAACACGGTGGGCAAGATTCTGGGGCAGGGCGGTCGCTACATGATCGTCTTCGCGGTGATCGTCGGCCTGATGGCCTTCCTGTTCACCCGTATCCCGACCTCCTTCCTGCCGGAAGAGGATCAGGGCATCATGTTCTCGCTGGTGCAATTGCCGCCGGGGGCCACGGATGAGCGTACCGGTCAGGTCATGGATCAGGTCGCCGCGCACTTCGCCAAGGACCCGGCCGTGGAATCGAACTTTACGGTCAGCGGCTTCTCCTTCGCCGGTGTGGGGCAAAATGCCGGTATGGCCTTCGTCCGCCTCAAACCCTTTGAGGAGCGCAAATCGCCGGACCTGAAAGCCCCCGCTGTCGCCGGGCGCGCCATGGGTGCCTTCAGCCAGTTCCGTGACGCCATGGCCTTTGCCATCGTGCCGCCCGCAGTGTCCGAACTCGGCAACTCGTCAGGTTTCGACCTTCAGCTGAAGGACGTCGGGGGGCTGGGCCACGAAGCCCTACTCAATGCCCGTAATCAGGTGCTGGGTATGGCGGCGCAGAACCCGTCGCTGATGGCCGTGCGTCCTAACGGCATGGAAGACACGCCGGAACTGAAGCTCGACATCGATCAGGTCGCCGCCGGGTCGATGGGCGTCAGCCTCAGCGATGTCAATGCCACGCTTTCGACCGCCATGGGCGGGGCCTATGTCAACGACTTTATCGACCGCAACCGCGTCAAGAAGGTCTATGTGCAGGCCGATGCGCCCTTCCGCATGAAGCCGGAAGATCTGAACCAGTGGTATGTGCGTAATACTCAGGGTCAGATGGTGCCATTGTCGGCCTTCACGACCGCACACTGGGCCTATGGCTCGCCGCGACTGGAACGCTATAACGGCGCGCCATCGATGAATATTCAGGGTATGGCTGCGCCGGGCAAGTCATCGGGTCAGGCCATGGCCGAGATGGAGAAGATCATCGCGCAACTGCCTCCCGGCATCAGCTATGAATGGACCGGCCTGTCGCTTCAGGAGAAGGCGTCAGGGGCCGAAGCGCCGATGCTCTACGCCCTGTCGATCTTCGTCGTCTTCATTCTGCTGGCCGCGCTATATGAAAGCTGGTCGATCCCGGTGGCCATCGTCATGGTTATCCCGCTGGGCGTACTGGGCGCGCTGATTGCCACCCTGCTGCGCGGTCTTTCGAACGACATCTATCTTCAGGTGGCGCTGCTGACCATCATCGGTCTGTCGGCCAAGAACGCCATCCTGATCGTCGAGTTTGCCAAGCACAACCACGAAAACGGCATGGGTCTTATTGACGCCACGCTTCAGGCTGCCCGCGTCCGCCTGCGCCCGATCATCATGACCTCGATGGCCTTTACCTTCGGCATCCTGCCGCTGTTCTTCGCCAATGGCGCGGGGTCGGGCAGCCAGAATGCCATCGGTACGGGTCTGGTCGGCGGCATTCTGTCGGCGACCTTCCTGGCGGTGTTCTTTATCCCGCTTTTCTTTGTCATCATTGAAAAGATGTTCAAGGCGGACGAAAAGCACCTTAAGACTCTGGCGGCGGAGCGCGAAGCTCTGGCGGCGCTGGAACAGTCGCGTCGCAACCGTGAGGACCACTAGAGCCTTGCCGATCTGATCTCATCAGATCGGCGCTCTGTATTTTTGATTTGACGCACTTTTAATCCGAAAAGTGCGTCACACTTTTCGGAAAGTGCTCTTATGAAAAGCTCGTTTAAACTCGGTCTGATGCTTCCGGCCACGGCTCTGGTCCTCAGCGCCTGTACGCTGGCTCCGAAATATGAGCGCGGCACCCTGCCGGTGGCCGATCAGTTCCCGACCCCCGCCACGGCGCAGGGAGAGTCGGCCGAAACCCTGCCGTGGCAGAAGGTCTTCCTCGACCCGCGTCTGCAAAGCGTCATCTATGAGGCGCTGGTCAATAACCGCGACCTGCGCATCGCCACGCTGAATGCCGAGCGCGTGCGCGCCCAGTACAGCGTGCAGCGCGCCAGCCTGTTCCCTAGCGTCAATGGCACGGTCAGCGGCCGCCGCGGGGATACCGGCACCGGTACGGACACCGAGTCCTATAGCGCCGACATCGGGGCCTCGTGGGAGCTGGACCTGTTCGGGCGGGTGCGCTCCCTAAGCAATGCCGCGCTCAACACCTATTTCGCCTCGGCGGAAAACCAGAAGGCGGCCAAGCTGTCGCTGATCTCGTCCGTGGCGACGGCGTGGCTGACTCTGGGGGCCGATCAGGAGCAGTTGCGCCTGTCGCGTGAGACCCTGCGTCTGCGCGAAGAGAGCCTGTCCCTGACGCAAAAGCGCTTTGACCTTGGGGCCACCGATGCGCTGGGCCTGCGTCAGGAGCAGACCCTGACCGAACAGGCGCGCGCCGATGTGGCGCAACTGGAAGCGCTGGTGCAGCAGGACAAGAACGCCCTGCGCCTGTTGGTGGGCGTTGAGGTCGAAGCGGCCAACCTGCCGAACGCGCTGCCGGAAAACGCCGTGCTGAGCGACCTGCCGGTTGGCCTGCCGTCGGAGGTGCTGCTGAAGCGTCCGGACGTGGTGGCTGCGGAGTTCGACCTGAAGGCCGCCAATGCCAATATCGGGGCGGCGCGCGCCGCCTTCTTCCCGCGCATCTCGCTGACGGGTGCCGTGGGCAAGGCCTCTACCGATCTCAACAACCTGTTTGACGGGGCCGACACCTGGAGCTTTGCGCCGTCGATCTCGGTGCCGATCTTCGCCGGCGGGGCCAATATCGCTGGGCTGGAAAGCTCGAAAAAGGCGCGGGATATTGCGCTGGCCACCTACGAAAAGTCGATCCAGACGGCGTTCCGCGACGTGGCCGATGCGTTGGCTGTGCGCTCGACGATCGACACGCGCCTGACGGCTCAGACCCGCGTGGTCCAGGCCGCCAGCGAAACGGAAGCTCTGTCGCGCGCCCGCTTTGATCGCGGCGTAGATTCGCGCCTGACCCTGACCGATGCCCAGCGCACCCTCTACGGCGCGCAGCAGGGCCTGATCACCACGCGCCTGACGCGGGCGCTGAATCTGACGCGGCTCTACGCGGCCACGGGCGGCGGTCTGCAATAGATTTGTTGCGACGCTTTGCACTTTGACCCCCTGAGGGAACCGGATTATCATTCTCTCAGGCGGTTTTTTGTATGATCTCTCTCAATCCCTATCTTACCCTGACGGTTCAGTCTCTGGGCCATGAGGCGCAGCACCTGATCATTGTCGATGAGGTGCTGAGCGATCCGCAGGCCCTGATTGCCGAAGCCGGTGAGGCAGCCTTTCGCACGCCTGCGCCCGGATCGCGCTATCCCGGCCTCAATGCCCCCTTGCCACAGGCCTATAAGACGCTGGTTGCAACGGAGCTTCTTCCCCGTCTGTTGCCGCATTTTGGTGTGACGCCGCAGCCCTTGCCACTGTTCGGCTTTTTCGGCGTGGCCACGCAGGCCCCCGACGCCATGGACGTGCGGCAGGCCGCGCCGCATATCGATGCCTTCAGCCTCAACAGCTTTGCCAGTGTGCATTATCTGTTTGAAGGGGATTTGGGCGGCACGGCCTTCTTCCGTCACCGGGCCAGCGGGCACGAACTGATCACCCCCAGCCGCAGCTATAGCTTTGAGCGCGCCAAACGGCTGGAGCTGGATGGTTTTGAGGGCAGCGGTGAGGCGGCACGGTCGCAGTTTTTTGAGCCCATTGCCGCCATTGAACCGCGCTTCAACCGGCTGATCTTTTACCGGGCGGGACAAATCCACTACGGTCAGGTGCAGGCCAGCAGCCCGCGTCGCCTGACGGCCAACCTGTTCTTTGGTATCCGATAGCTACCGGTTTATTTAAAGGCCGCTGCGATTTCGGCCTTCAGCGCTTTCAGCCGTTCGGGGGTCAGTTCGCCATAGGCCCCGCGCACCTGAGGCGGCAGGTGCGCCCTAGCCGCCTCGCTGTCGCCAAAGACAAACAGATCGAACATGTGACGCCAGACGGCCTTTTGTTCGTCCGGCAGGTCCCGTAGCGCCACCAGCGCCGCCTTGAAGGCCAGGCGGGGTAGGGGACGGGCGGAGTCCGCGTCATTCCACCAGTAATTGATGAGGGCATTGAAGGGGGCCAGCGACTGCACCTGATGCCACCAGCCATAGGGGATGTAGAGGGCGTCACCGGGTTCCAGTTCGGCCACCTGCGCACTGTCCAGCGCCGCCCGCAAACGGGGCCAGCGCGCGAAATCCGGGGTGCGGATGTCGGGCAGGCTCAACGGCGCGCCGCCGGGGGTAAAATCATCCGGGCCGGGGTAGAGATTGGCCTGCTGATCCGGCGGAAACAGGGTAAAGCGGCGGCGTCCGGCCACGACGCAGGCGATATTGCGCATCAGGTCGTAATGGGTCTGGGTGGCCACATCGGTGCCGAGCCACAGACGCGGCTGGACCTGCGGCGGCAGCAAGGGCATGACATGCGCCTCGGCAAAACGCGGCAGGTAGATTTCGGTGGGCAGGGATTGCACGTAATAGCCGCTGCCGTCGGCAGGCGGGGACAGCAGCCTTGGCCAGATGTCTTCGAGCCATTGCGACGTGGTGCGAAAATTCACGCCGGTCAGGCTGGCATCGTAATGACAAAGTCCGTTCGCTTCGGGGGGCAGGATGGACAGCGGCACTTTCAGCCCGGCATCGAGATCGGCCAGCAGCGCCGTGACGGCCTGATCCGACTGCCGGGCGGCGGCCACGATGGGCCAGTCCGCCACCAGTTGCTTCAGGACCACCGGTTGCGCCGCCGCTTGCACGGCCGTAAAGGCCTCCGCCGTCACGGCCTCTATCGTGCGGACGGGTGTCATCCGGCGCTGGCCATACGCATCTTCAGGTCAGCGGAAGGCGCGAAGCGGCGCACATAGTCTTCGTGGGCGGGCAGGCTGTCGGCACGGCTTTCCAGCATCTTGCGCCAGCGGCTCATGTGCAGGCGCAGGTCGGCGGCCTCGATCGTCTCAACAATCGGATGACTGGTCTTGGGCAGCAGTCCTTGCCCCATCATGACCGCCAGCCAGCTCGTCTCCCGGAACAGTTCCGGTTCGCGCGTGACTAGAAGCGCGGTTTCACGGAACATCTCCAGCCGCTCTTTCAGGCTGTCCGGCATCTCCATAGCCTGCACCCAGCGCCAGAAGGGCGTGTCGTCGCGTTCACTGATCTTATAGTGAGCAATCAGGAAGTCTTTGATATTGTTGTAATCGAACAGGACATCACGATTATATTGCGTCACGACCGAAGGCACGATCCCCGTTCGGGGGAAGAGGGCCAAAAGGCGGGTAATGCCTGATTGCACCAGATGGATGGCTGTCGATTCCAGCGGCTCAAGGAAGCCGGAGGCCAGACCCAGCGCCACTACGTTCTTGTCCCACACGCGCTTGCGGTGACCGGTGACAAATTTCAGCAGACGCGGATCGGCCAGGGGCGCGTCGTCAAGGCAACCGAGCAGTCGCGTTTTGGCGTCTTCGACGCTGAGGAACTGATCGGAGAAGACATAGCCGTTACCGGTGCGGTGTTGCAGGGGAATACGCCATGTCCAGCCGGCTTCGCGCGCTGTGGCGCGGGTATAGGGGGTAATGTCCGCGACGCGTTCGCAGGGCACGGCCACGGCGCTGTTCATCGGCAGCCAGCGCGACCAGTCTTCGTAACCGCAGTTCAGCGTCCCCTCGATCAGCAGGCCGCGGAAGCCGGAGCAGTCGATAAACAGGTCGCCCTCAAGGCGACGGCCATCGGCGGTGACGACCGCCTTCACAAAGCCACTTTCCGGGTGCTGTTCGACGCTGACAATGCGACCTTCGTGGCGGATGACGCCACGCTCGGCGCTGTAGTTGCGCAAGAATTTGGCATAGAGGACGGCGTCGAACTGAAACGCGTAGTTCAGACCGGGCCTGTCGCCTTCGGCCGACAGATGCCCGAAACGCCCCTTATAGGCGGCGACGGTTTCCAGATTGAACTGCGTATAGTCATAGTCACCGCCCCGGCGGCGCCAGTCGGCCAGCCAGTAGTGATGAAAGGGGAAGCTTTCGATATCCCGCCCGCTGTGGCCAAAGGGATGGAAATAGCTGTGCCCTTTGGCGCGCCAATCGACGAACTCAATGCCCAGCTTGTAGGTGGCGTTGGTTTCGCGCACGAAGGTGGCTTCGTCGATGCCCAGAAAGTCGTTGTATTTGAGAATGGGCGGAATGGTGGCTTCGCCGACGCCGACAATCCCGATCTCCTCTGATTCAATCAGATCAATCTCCAGAGTGTCGCCCAGCGTCTTGGCCAGGGCCGCGGCAGCCATCCATCCGGCACTGCCGCCGCCAACAATCACAATCTTCCTGATAGGCTGTTGCATCTTTATGCCGTTCTTGCTCTCAACACGCTGTCTGGGGTGGGCATGGCCTCGACCTGCTTGCGCACATAGCCAAGGACCGTCTGAAAGTGGCGGATCAGCTCCGGTTCCGCAAGCTGATCGGCGCGCACATCATGGGCCGCAGGCAACAGCCCGTGGCCAAGGCCCGCGGCCGTCCACCACGCCTCATCGAAGGTTTCGTCATCATACACCGGCAGGTGACCACAGGCGGCAAACACTTCGCGCTTATAGGCCAGTTCCGGCGGCAGGCTGACGCTGCGCAGATGGTCCCAGACCGGCTGATCGCGGCGTTTATTGAGGCTGTAGAGCCAGATCTGTGCATCGCGCAGACGCTCATAGGCCTGACCCACGGTGCGGTTGTACACAGCGCTTTCCAGCCCGGACGTATCGAGCGGGAACAGGGCCGTCAGGTGCGACAGGCCAAGCAGCAGGGCAGGCATCCGCGCGCTGCCCAAAGGATCAAGCACGGCAGCGGCTTCGCCCAGCCCGATGACATTGCCCGACCAGGCCGGGCGGCGGCCCGCTTCAAAAGGCGTCACCGTCGCCTCCGGATGCAGGCTCATCTTCACCACCATGGCCGCGTTTTCAAAGGCCTCTTCGTCAGACAGATCGTCGCGGGTGTAGACCTGTTGCACGGCGGTATAGTCGCGCAGCGGGAAGAGTCCAGCCCAGCCTGACCGGAAGGCGGTGATCTGTGCAAAAGCCGGAAGTGGCGTTGCGGGGGCCGCATAGGTGGTCAGCAGGCGGTCAAAGGGTAGCCAGTGCCGCCATGAGGTAAAGCCTGAGTCCGGCATCTGGCTGAGCAGGCGCGCGTCGCTGCCGGTGGTGTCGATAAACAGATCGCCCTCGACCGTTTGCCCGTCGGACAGGACCACGGCGGTCATCTGAGAGCCCTTCACGACCGGTGAAATGTGCGCGGTGGGCAGGTGTCGCACCCCTCGCTTCAGCGCCACCTGCCGCAGCATTTCGGCATAGGGGGCGGCGGGCAGGTGAAAGCCGCTATTGGCCTCGGCAAAACCGCTGAGGTCGGCATCGGGGGTCAGCAGACGCCCCTGCTTGGCACAGGCGGCATTGATGGCGAAGTCCTCAAACGCCACGTTCATGCCTGAGGCGCGGGCGCGCAGCCACAGATGATGGAAGGGCACGTTTTGCAGCGCTACGCCCGTACTGGAATAGCCTACAAAGACCGGCGGCGCGGTCTTGGCCCAGCCCACATATTGCTGACCCAGCGTGAAGGTCGCGCCCAGCGCCCGCATCAGCACCGCTTCGTCCAGCCCCAGACGGGCGTGGAAGCCGGCCTGACTGCCCAGCGTCGGCAGCACTTCACCGGGGCGCAGCAGAGACGGCAGTTCGACGGCGGTAAAGCTCAGATCGCTGCGCGCAAAGGTGCGTTGCAAAACCGCAGCGGTCAGCCAAAGGGCCTCGTCGCGGCCGACGATGACGACCTTGCGCACCGGTCTGACGGGGGTATCAGTCATGTTAAATCCCGCTGTTCGGATCGTAGCAATGGGCGGCCACAAACTCGGCGTGTGAGGGCAGAACGGCCAGATTGCTGTCGATCTTGCGTTTGAGGCGTTTCAGATAGTCCGTCAGGACCTCTTCGCCCATGCTGTCGGCCTGCCGGTCGTAGGCTTGCGGCATGATGTCCTGCCCCATGAAGACGGCGATCCAGCTGGCCGGGGAAAACAGGCCATCCTTGTACTGCTGAACGTGGCCGCGGTGGCGGAACAGCGCCATCTTTTCTTTCAGGCTGTCCGGCACGGGCATGGTGCGCACATAGTCCCACAGGGGGCCTTCGCTCGCCGAATTGGCATGATAGTGCAGGATCAGGAAGTCGCGCACCCGTTCATATTCGATGTCGATCAGTCGGTTGAACTCGCGCGCCAGCGTCGGGTCAAAGCGCATGTCCGGCATCAGACGCATCAGGAAGGTCAGGGCGATCTGCGACAGGTAGATGCTGGTCGATTCCAGCGGCTCCAGAAAGCCGGAGGCCAGACCGAGCGCGATGACGTTTTTGCTCCACGACGCCGTGCGACGACCGGCCTGAAAGCGCAGCAGGCGAGGCTCGGCCTGCGCGGGAGCATCCAGCGCGCCCAGCAGCACCTCACGCGCGCGGTCTTCCGTCGAAAAGCGGCTGGAGAAAACATAGCCGTTGCCGGTGCGATGCTGAAGCGGGATGCGCCACGTCCAGCCGGCCTCCCGGGCGGTAGCGCGTGTATAGGGCGTTAGGTCATCCGTGCGTTCGCACGGCACGGCCAGCGCCCGGTCGCACGGCAGCCACGACGTCCAGTCTTCCCAGCCCAGATTCAGGGCCTGACCGACGATGACGGCGCGAAAGCCGGAGCAATCTATGAACAGGTCACCGCCAACCGTCTCACCACTGGCCAGCGTTAGGGTTTCAACAAATCCGGTCTCAGCGTTTTGGTTGACGCCGGTGACCTGCCCTTCGATGCGCTGCACGCCGCGCGCCTCGCACCACTGGCGCAGATAGCGGGCATAGAGGACCGCATCGAAATGGTAGGCATAGGCGTAGGTCGAGCGGATAGATTTGGAATCCGCGACCGGAAAGTCGAAGCGGTTTTCGCGGGCTAATCGGATGGGGAAGGCATAGTCCTCGATGGAACCGGGGTCCATGAAGCTTCGCGCCTTCAGCCATAGCTGATGAAATGGGATGCCGCCGGCCGACTGACCGTGGACACCAAAGGGGTGGTGGTAGCTGCCCGACGTGCCCCAGCCGCAGAATTCAATCCCCAGCTTGAAGGTGGCATTGGTCGCGCGCATGAACTCGGCCTCATCAATGCCGAGGTAGGTGTTAAAATCGCGCACCTGCGGCAAGGTGGCTTCGCCCACGCCGACAATGCCGATCTCTTCGGACTCGATCAGGCGGATGGTACAGGCCTCGGGCGCGAAGGCGCGGCTCAGCACCGCCGCCGCCATCCAACCGGATGTGCCGCCGCCCAGTATGGTGATGTTGCGAATGGGGGTCATCCCTGCTTCCCCTTTTGGCTTCTGATGGGTGGGGTCTTTTTTCAGAACGGCAATCTTAGACCGCATTTTGAAAACTGTGAGGCCCTTTTTGGATAAAAAAGCGCGTCACTCTGTCTCATCCCCAGAAGAATTGGCCCAGAAGAACTGGCCCAGAAAAGAACTGGCCAGATAAAAACAGGACGCACCACGTGTGATGCGTCCCGCAAGGGTTTCCGCAAATGACGGAAGGAGAGGCGCGCAAGCGTTGTAACCGTTGCGCGGGAGACCGGTCGTCCGGGAAAAGAACGCTTCCCGGACGACCTCATCCTACCGTTTGGACCGGTGCACCTATCAGAACTTCAGGCGAACCTGAGCCTGCAGGCGGCGATCGTTCTGGAACCAGGCGTTCGGCAGCAACAGGCGCGTATCGTTCGGGCTATTCTGAGTCGCCCCATCGACTTGTTGCTTCAGCACGGTCACGGTGTTGAGCAGGTTCGTGCCTTCGATCGAGACTTCAACATGGTCGTTGAAGCGGTAGGCCAGACGAGCGTCGAGATAGCCCGCCGATTCCTGCCAGATCGGCAGTGCGATACAGCAATCCTGCGAGGTCACCAGATATTCCGAGCGCCAGTTGTAGGCCAGACGCGCCGACCAGGCACCCTTTTCGTACATACCGACCAGGTTGAAGGTCTTGTCAGACAGGCCTTCCAGCGGCAGGTCGGTAAACGAGTTGGCCGCGATTGACGTACCGCCACCCGATTGACCCGCCGTGCCGTCACCGGAATTGACAACGACGTTCGACGACTTGATGCCCGTGTTGTTGAGCATGGTGTAGTTGAAGTCGATACCGAGGCCGTTCCACGGGGAGGGCAGGTTGTCGAAGAAGCGCTTATAGGACAGTTCCCAACCCTTGATCGCGCCGCCGTCCGCGTTGATCGGACCGCGTGTGCGAACATTACGCGTCACACCATTGTTGGTGACGTTACGGAAGTACACGCCTTGCGTAATGTAGTCGTGGAACTGCTTATAGAACAGCGAGAAGGTGAACGAACCGGTCGAAGAGAAGTAGTTTTCGAACGACAGGTCGAACTGATCCGCCGTTACCGGCTTCAGGTACGGGTTGTTGGTATCCGACGTGTACGTCAGGATAAGGCTTTGGATATTGCTGGCGTTGGCAGGGGTCACCGGCAAGGCGTTGTTGGCACACACAACCGTTACGCCACAAACCAGTTCCGATTGAGACGGGATGGTCGAACCAACCGATGTGTAGGCCTTCAGGTTCCCGATATCCGGGCGCGACATTGCCCGCGAGGCGGCAATCCGCATGTACCATTCATCTGCGATCCCGATACGGGCGTTGAAGCTCGGCAGCCAATGTTCATGCGTGGCTATGTTCGAAGCACGATTCGTGTTGACTGCCACGAAGTTGCGATCGGCTTGGGAAATGAAATAGGTCGGGTTCAGCACCGTCCGAGTCGTCGTAACGCCGTTTACCGTCGATGTGACGTCACTGGTCGGAGTTGTCGCGTAGACGATAGAGCCGGCACCAAAGTTTATGCCGCCGATGCTCTCGTTGTCAGTCTTGACATATCGCACACCGATATTACCCGTTACCGGGAATTTACCGAACAGCAAGGCATCATCACCACCAAACTTCAGTTGCAGGTAAGCAGCCTTGGTGACTTCGGATACATCAGCGATTTCAGCCGGACGGAAACAACCATCCACGAGATTCGTACGCTTGCAAACAGGCACCCAGGCGTTGGTGCCGCCTGCCGTGTAAGCCGTGCTGTTGAAGGTATTCGCCAGCTTTTGCTGGTCCTTCAGCAGGTCCATGGCAAAAAACACCGCAGAGCTGGCATTGGTGCGGTCACCACCGAAGAAGTCAGCGTCCAGTGTGCGAACGCCATAGGCATTCTTGTTCGGGAAGTTCGCACCGGTGATGAAGTAATTATCGTAGCTGTTGTTGTCACTCCAGGTGTTGGTGACGTTCGCCCAGTTATAGGTGCTCCAGCGCACCGTCTGCTGACGATCAGCATAACGAACGCCGAACTTCAACATGTTAAGCCATGGCGAGTCGAAGCTGTATTGCACGTCAGCACGGAAGGCGTCTTCGGTACCATCCGAGTCCGTCACGTGATCCATGATGTCGTGAATGCGATAGTTTTGCGGGTTGGCGATACCGCCTGGTGCCATGTTGAAGCTGGAACCATTTGAAACCTTGATCTGCGGCAAATCTCCAGTCAGGTCCCACGCTGTATCAGCCTGCGTGTTCATATCGACAGTAATGTCGTAATTGGTCTGGATCGCCTCAACGTGCTGAACGTCGAAACTGGCACTCAGTTTGTCGCTAATGCGCCACTTCAGATTGAAGGAGGTGTCGCGGGTGTCGTTTACGCTGTCGCTGTAGCGGCTGCCAGTACCAAAGGTCGTGCCGTATTGACCTGTGTAGCAGGACTGCCAGTTATAGCAGGCGAAAAAGTCGCTGTCCGTTGAGGCCGTCGGCGCGCGACCGGCACGACCAAACCAGGTGTCCGGCGTGCTGAGCAGGGTTCCTTTTTGCAGGAAACCGTTCGAGTCGAACGAACAGGTCGTACCTGTCTTACAAGCGGCCGTATTGCTCGTAGCGGTGTTTACGTACTCGATGTCTCTGGCCCAAACATCGACAGGTACGTTTGAGCTGGAAACGTATTCTTCCCATTGCTCACGCTTTTTGGACTGGTTGTATTGCAATGTCGCGGTGATGTTACCGTCGTTGCTTTTCCATTGTGCGGCGGCGGCGATACCGTCGCGGACGCGGTTATAAACGTTGTCCCGAAGGGCGATGCTCGTAGGGATGTACCGCTTTGCAGAAGTGCCCCAGATTGAGGGGGCTTGCACCACGGCCATACGGCCCAGTTGGATGCCTTCCGAGTTGGTGTTAACTTCGGAGTGGGCGGCGTTGATCATAACGCCAAATTCGCCGAATTCGGTGTCAAAACGGTTGGAATAGATGCCGGAGAAGGTTGCGGCGCCCTTCTTGGCCAAATCGCCGTAAGTGTACTCACCGGTTACAGCCATCAGACGACCCTTTTGGTCGAACGGCAGGCGGGTACGCAGATTGACCGTACCGGCGATACCGCCTTCGATCAGCTCAGCCGTCTGGTTCTTATAGACGTCCACGCCACCCATCAGTTCCGGCGACACGTCCGACCACGACAGACCACGGTTGGAGTCGGCGGTGAAAATGTCTCGGCCGTTGAATTCCGAACGCACCTGTTGCAGACCGCGGACGACGACGCCCGACGGCTCAGCCGAGAAGTGCGCGGTGTCGCCGGTGGCGGCGAAGCGGTTGACCGTGATGCCGGCAACGCGCTGAAGCGCTTCGGCGACCGACTTGTCTGGGAAGGCCCCGATGTCATTGGCCGTGATCGAATCGACGACCGTGTCGGCGTTCTTCTTGATTTGCTGGGCGCTCTGCAAGGCTTTGCGCGCGCCGACGACGACAACTTCCTGCGGCTCGCCTTCCTTGGGCGCGGTCTGCGCCTGTGCCGCGCCGGCCATAGCCACGCCGGCGGAAATCAGAAGCGCCATAGCCGAAACGCCGTGCTTCAACTTAACTGTCATGTGTTCAAGTCCTCCCTGACCGCTCTTCATCTCAAAAAAAGATTTCGGGGAGGCAAACAGCACGAAGGCGTCATTGCGCCTTGTGCACCTACTCTGGTGAGCTTCCCGAAACCTGCATCCACTTTTTTATTGCCCGTCAGTCACACGACCAGACGGGATTACACCTCAAGCCTATGCCTGACAGCGCTGACAATTACAGAATTATATCAACTCTGCGATTTTGAAAACGCATTAAACCAATTTGATTTCAAAATTATTGACCAGCGTTGTCATGGCGTTCCGGCCCATAGCGACCGTTAGGCAAAAAAACTACTAAATACATTTGCTTGCGTTGCAATAGCGTTGATATGTTTCGTAACGGGGGTGACGCGAGTGTGCTTTTTGTGTCGCATTCATTTTTTTCAGTTATGCCTGAATGACCACATTTTGAGCGAAATTAAAGCCACTCAGGCTTGACTTGCGGGGGGAGGGCGGTGGAATCTCTCGACCCTTACATGGGTATTCAGGAGGCTGGATGAGCCGCGAAGTGGAGGCACTGAAAGCCGCGGATGAGGCTGAGATACGTACGCGTATCCGCCGAGCGACCGCGCCGTTTGTGGTGCGTGGTCTGGTGGCGCAATGGCCGGCGGTTCAGAGGGCGCGGGAGGGGGCGGCTTCGCTGGCGGCTTATCTGCAGGGCCTCGACAACGGTCGCCCTGCCGGGGTGCTGACGGCCAGTGCGCATCTGAAAGGCCGGTTCGGCTACACACCCGATCTTGAAGCTCTGAACTTCAGTCACGCGCAGCAAACCCTCTCCGAAGTCATGGCGACGCTGGTGCGTCTGAGCGGCCATCCGATGCCGCCGGGCCTCTATCTGCAATCGGCGCCGGCTCGCGACCATGCGCCTGAGTTCGCTGTGCAAAACCCGATGCACTTGCTGCCGCCAGGGATCGGGCCGCGTCTGTGGGTCGGCAATGCGACGCGGGCGGCGTTGCATAATGATCACGACCTCAACCTGGCTTGTCTGGTGGCCGGGAGGCGGCATTTCCTGCTCTTCCCGCCGGAACAGGTGCGTAATCTGTATATAGGCCCTCTTGGTTACACGCCATCCGGACGACCAATCAGCATCGCCGACCTCGATACCCCAGACTTCGAGACATTCCCACGCCTGCGTGAGGCCTTTGAACATGCGCAGGCGGTGACGCTGGAGCCGGGGGATGTTCTGTTTATCCCGCGCTACTGGTGGCATCAGGTCACGGCAGAGGGACCGGTGGGCGTGCTGGCCAACTTTTGGTGGGGCGGATATGCGAATCCGCTGGAAGACCCGGCAGTGGTGTTCAATCAGGCGCTGGGCATTATGGCCGGGCTGAGCGAGGCCGATCGGGCCTACTGGCGCGAAATGTTCCGGCTCCACATTGCCGACCCGCTCCCGGCACATTTTGAGCACTTGCCCCCTGACGCACGGCAGATGACCGAGGCGGAGCGTCGCGCGCTGGTCGCCAGTGTAGAGCAGGCTGTGCGCGGCTATATTCGTGAATAGCCATAAAAAAACGGCAAGCCCGCAAGCCTGCCGTTTTTTTTTGCCTTAGAGAGACGCCTTACGCCTTACGCCTTGCGCGGCTTGCGGGCGGCCTGGCGACCACCGGTGCCGAGGCCCATCTGCTTGGCGAGGTTGGAGCGCGCCGCGGCATAGTTGGGGGCGACCATCGGATAATCCTTAGGTAGGTTCCACTTGGCGCGGTATTCTTCGGGGCTCATATTGTACTTGGTGCGCAGGTGACGCTTCAGCGACTTGAACTTGCGGCCGTCTTCCAGACAAATGATGTAGTCGTCCGAGATCGACTTTTTGATCGACACAGCAGGGGTCTTGGCTTCTTCGACCTTTGCTTCCGGTTCACCGGTCAGACCGCCCAGTGCCTTGTGCACCGAGTGAATCAGAGCGGGCAATTCAGATGCGGGCACCGAATTATTACCGACATAGGCGGTGACAATATCGACAACCAGATCGGTCAGCTTGTTTTGTTCTTCCATAACCAAGAATCCTTTTTACCTTTCCTTCCCCAAAACAGCAGTTTGCCCGCGAAGTCAACTGAGCTGACATAAAAAATTGAAATAAATGCCGATATGGCGAAGTTTCCAGTGCGTGAAACCCCGGATAATTGTGTCCACAATAGTATAGAGCAACGGACATTACTGGACAGCAGTGTCTATCCTTGCGTGTGGCCGGAGTGAGCTTGACTTAACGGAAGGGGCGGACCTCAGGGGCGCGACCCCGGTCCCCGCAGCGGATTGGCACGGGCCGCGACGCCGTCGGGCAGGCGGACCTGATAGGGGCTCCATTCAGGGCGCGGGGTGGGGTAGTCGGTGGAAATATACTGCGCGCCCGAGGCCAGCGCCTTTGTGAAGCGGCTGAGATCGTTAGTGCGCGCCTCAATTGTCGAGTCATCGGCGCGGGTGCGCACCACAAAGCCCGCTTTCACCGCCGCCTGAATGCGCTCGAACTGTTTCACCGGGTCGTTAAGGGTGAAGTAGGCGGCGTGGTCGGCGTCTTCTGAGACGGAATTGACGAAGACCGGCAAGCCCTCCAGCGAGGCGTGACCGCGCATATAGACAGTGATCTTTGCCGTACCTTCGTCCAGCGTGAAGAAGACCATGCCGCGTGCCGCCTCCAGCGTCGGCCAGCCGCCAGCCATCGCCCCCTCACGTAGCGTTTTGTGCGCGCCACGCACCTGATCCGGCGTAATGAGCCGCTCCGGCCCGAAGACCGAGCGAATTTCTGCGTCCAGCGCGTCGAAGGCCTTAGCGTCGTAAGCGAGTGGTTTCACGCCGCCGTCGAGGCTGGGGGCGCCATCCTTAGCATTCATCATGATCAGCAGGGGGACGTGGTCCGGGTGGCCGTCGGACCAGTCGCGGATTTGCCTCAGGCATTGTACGAAGGTGTGGCAGTGGCTGCGCACATCGGCATCGGGCATGTGCAGCACCTTGAAGCCGGGCCTATCCATATCCGTGGCGTCATAGGTCTCGCCGCTGATCTGCGGCAGGCGCGGGTGGGCGTAGCGCCCGCCGTCCGGGTCGTAGAGGACGTCGATCTCAAGCTGACGCATCCCCAGATCAAGTTGCGTCATCAAAGGCAGATGACCATAGTCGAGCGCCTTCGCCCCCTGCGCATTGCGGACGGCAATCAGGGCCAGTTCTTTCGGCGGAATAGCGATCTTGTAGCTGTTGTGCGTACCCACCGCCTGAAGGTCGTTCATGTGCAACCCGACGGGTGCGGACGGTTCCAGCGACGGCTCTGCCGCGAGGACGGGCAGGGCGGTCACAGCCGCGACAAGCGCGACAACGGGCCACAGGTTCGGGCGACGGGTCATAGGTTCATCTTCTCAGTTCTCAAAAGCCTCTGTAGCGCCCGTACCACGCCCGCATGACAAAATGACGAGAAAACGCAAGCGAACGGCGTTAGATGGGAGGTGTCATAAAACCGTATTTTTAGTGACAAGACGGTTTCACAAATAAAACATACCTGCGCCTCAATCCGCCGCGTCCTCCCCCTTTGCGGTGGCTATGGGAGCTATTTGATGTCTGTTTCGCAAAAGACGCTGCTGGCGGGGGTCGCCTGCGGCGTTCTCAGCCTGTCGCTTATCTACGCCGCGCCGGCCTTGGCGCAAACCCCGGCCCTGGCACAAACCGAAGGTGCTGCCAAGGCTTCGCCCGCCGCTGACACAGAAGAGGTCGTCGTGCGCGGCTTCCGCAAGTCGCTGGGTCAGGCTCGCGCCCTGAAGCGCAATTCGGATATCGTCTCCGACGTCATCGTCGCCGAGGATATGGCCAAATTCCCTGATCTGAACCTGGCGGAATCGCTGCAACGCCTGCCGGGCGTCGCTATCAACCGCGAAGGCGGCGAAGGCCGTCGCGTCTCACTGCGCGGACTGGGCCCCGACTTCACCCGCGTGCAGCTCAACGGCATGGAAGTGCTGGGCAATGTCGACTCGCCGATGGATTCGCGCGGTCAGACCTCACGCGATCGGGCCTTCGACTTCAACCTGTTCGCGTCTGATCTGTTCAACAAGGTCGATGTGAAGAAATCCTTCTCCGCCGAGCAGGACGAAGGCGGCATGGCCGGGACGGTCGGCCTTTATACGGCTAAGCCGTTCGACTACAAGCCGGGCCTAAAGGGTGCGTTTTCTCTGCAAGGCGGCACCAATTCCAACACCGAAGACTTCCAGAAACGCGGCGCGGCCATGCTGTCGTACAATCACGACGGCAAGTTCGGCGCGCTGCTCTCGGTCGCCTACGGTGAGCGCCAGACGCAGGAACAGGGCTACAACACCTACGGTGCGGGTAATCAGAAGGCCCTTGCCGCCAATGTCAGTAAGCTGAGCGCCTCTGATCAGGCGCTGGCCACCGCCGGCCTGCTGGTCTTCCAGCGCGGTAACCGCCTGTCGGTGTGGGGTTCGAACCAGACGCGCCTTGGCATCACAACGGCTCTGCAATGGCGTCCGGTGGAAAACCTGACCCTAACGCTCGATGCGCTGCATGGCGAATTCACCAACAAGCGTGACGAACTGCATCTGGCCACCCGCGCCAGCGTCGGTTCGACCGTCCTCGGCACGGCCATGACCCATTCGGGCATCCCGGCTTCAGCGCAGAAGGCCCCCAGCCTGAATTCGATCCAATATGACGAGTACTACAGCGTCCTCTATGCCGACGTCGATAATACGGTCTTCGCCACAGAAACCCGCCGTCAGAAGGCCGAAAACACCTTCGATCAGGTGGTCCTGACCGCCGACTGGCAGGTGTCAGACACGCTGAATATCAACGGTCATATCGGTAAGGAAAAGTCCACCTACGACCTGCCCTATTCTGACAAGTTCTATATGGAAGCCTTTGGCGGCCTGATCACCGACTACACGCAGGACCCGTATTACGGCCGTAATACCTACAAGTGGGACACGACCGACCCGAACAACTACCGCGCCCACGAAATCGACTTTTTCAGCAGCTATCAGACGACCGAGCTGGAAAATGCCGAACTCAACGCCGCCTATGCCTACGGCGATAACCTAACCTTCAAGGCCGGTCTGTCCTATCGCAGCTTCGGCAATTCGGGCCGTCAGTACACCAATGACGACCTGCTGAAGGCCGAGTGGGAAAACGGCACCTGGGGCACGCGTCCGGACGACAAGGTTAACAGCTATTACAAGCTGTTCACCGGTCACAAGGACCAGTCGTGGGTCATCGCCGACTTTGACAAGGCGCTCACCTATTACGGCGTGACGCGCACCGTGAACTGGGTGCGCAACGCCGATTACAGTGTCACCGAAGACACCAGTGCCGCCTATGCTCAGGTCGATTTCAAGGGCATGCTGGGGGGCCGTCCGGTACGCGGCAATGTCGGTCTGCGCGGATATGAGACGGAACTGACCTCCGAAGGCTTTATGAGCGTCAACGGCACCTCGAAGCCGGTCACGACGTCGAAGACCTATTCAGGCACGCTGCCGGCGTTCAATCTGGTGGTTGAAGCGTCCGACAATGTGCAGGTGCGTCTGGCGGCATCGCAGAACCTCAATCGTCCGTCGCTGACGGCCTATGCCATGAACGGCACGGTCAGCAATGACACCACCACCAACACCATCACCGTCTCGACCGGCAACCCCAATCTCGAACCCTATACGTCCGACGAATACGATCTGGGCGTCGAATGGTATTTCGGCCGCGTTGGCATGGTCACCGGCGGTGTCTTCCATAAGGACATCGACAATCTGGTCGTGTCGAAGAAGGTGACGAATGTCTCCTACGCCGCGACCGGCCTGCCGGAAGGTCTGAGCACCGGGGTGACGGCCAACAGCACGGTCAACGAATATACGCGTCCGATCAACCTCAATAACGTCAAGCTGACGGGCTTTGAGCTGAGCGGTCAGACGGACTTCGTCTTCCTGCCCGCGCCGTTCAACAATCTGGGCATGGTCGCCAACGTCACCTTTATCGACACCACCACGATCAATTCGGTGCAGGGCGTCGATGTGAAGGGGCCGCTGTGGGGCGTGTCGGACGTCAACCACAACCTGACGATCTACTATGAAACCGCCAAGTGGGGCGCGCGTGTCTCTGAAAACTTCCGCTCTGACTATCCGATCGACGGCGGTGGCTTTGCCTCGACCACCTATGTAGACGCGGCCGCCTTCTGGCAGGTGACGCCCAGCCTGCGCCTGACGCTGGACGGTATCAACCTGACCGACGAGAAGGAAATCCAGTACAACAGCTTCTGGCCGGGCGGTAATTCCGCACGCGGGGCCAAGCGTCTGTGGAACACCACGACGTCGGGCCGCACGGTGTTCGTCGGCCTGAACTGGCAGTTCTGATCCGACTTTTGTGTCTGAATGGAAAACCCCGGAGCGAAGGCTCCGGGGTTTTTTTGTGCCTTTTTCAAGCCGCCGTTTCGCTCAGCGTATCCGCGCCCAGAATGTCGCTCAGGCGCTGCGGACGGCCCAGCAGATAGCCCTGAAGCTGATCAACCCCCAGCGTGCGCAGGGTCTCGCGCTGGTCGTCGGTTTCCACCCCTTCGGCGACGATGGTCAGGCCGAAGGCGCGGGCGATCAGTATGGTGCTTTCGATGATCACACGGCTTTGACCGCTCAGGTCGGCGACGAAAGACTGGTCGATCTTTATGCCGCTAACATTGAGGTGCCGCAGGCGCGATAGAGACGAGTAACCCGTGCCGAAATCGTCGATATGGATGTTTACGCCCAGCGCTTTGAGGTGTTTGATGGTTTGGGTGACCTGCTCGATATGACCGTCATCGAAGACGCTTTCGGTCACTTCGACTTCCAGACACGTAGGCGAGAGGCCGGTACGCGACAGGATCGACACCAGATGCAGGGCGAAGGTATCGAGCGTCAGTTGCTTGACCGAGACGTTGACGGCCACCTTGGCGCTCACCCCCTGACGCCGCCACTGGACGGCGTCGGTGCAGGCGCGTTCCAGCACCCAGTTGCCGAGTGCTACGATGCGGTCGGTATCTTCGGCCAGACGGATGAACTCGTCCGGGCGGATGGTGCCCAGCTCCGGATGGTCCCAGCGGCACAGGGCCTCATAGGAGAGAAGCGCGCCGGTGCGGGCACAGACGATCGGCTGATAAGCAACGTAAAGGGCGTCGCTGCCGATGGCTTCGCTGAGGGCGCGGCTGAGGTTGAAGCGGCGGCGCAGGCTTTCGGCAAAGGTTTCGTCAAAGGCGAGCGTCCGCCCGCGCCCGCTGCGCTTGACCTCGGTAGTGGCCAGATCGGCGGCGTGGACGATGTCCGAAAAGGTCTTGTCGTGGTCGGGATGGCAGGCCCAGCCGATACTGACGCCCAGCTTGAGATCGGTGCCTTCGATGTTCAGCGGGATATCGACCGCGCGCGATACGGCCTCCGACACCTCATCGACCAGCGCATGGACATCGCCGGTGACCGGGCAGGCCAGAACAAACTCATCGCCACCCCATCGGGCCAGACGGGCCTGCGGCGGGGCCACGGACTCGATCTGCTGGGCGATGGCGGTCAGCACCTTATCGCCGGCCTCGTGGCTCAGGGCGTCATTGACCTGCTTGAAACGGTCGAGGTCGAGGAAAAAGACGACGGTGCGGGTCTTAGGCTCGGCCTCGATCCGCTTCTGATGCCAGTCGAACAGACCGTAGCGGTTGAACAGGCCGGTCAGCTTATCCGTGTGGGCCAGCCGCGCCAGCCGCTCGGTGCGTTCGCTGACCTTGGCCTCCAGCACCTGATTGACCTCGCTGAGCTGTTTGATCAGGCTGAGATTGCGGTCTTCGAGGGTGAGATTGCGCACCAGAAGACGATGATTGCCACGCAGCGTCACCAGCATCACGCCGCAGAAGATCAGGCCCAGACAGCCCAGGGTGCGATGCGTATCGTCGTGGGTCAGGAGGGTCAGGGAGGCGGGCAGCAGCAGCAGGCCGATATAGACGCTGCCGGCACGCGCAAAGCTGGAGGTCACGCCCGTGGCCCCGCCCGCCAGTGCCGACAGGATGATCAGGATGGCATACTGCGCTTCGACAGACGCGGTTTCAGGGTGTTTGGCAAACAGATAGACGGCGAGAGCCGACCACAGGCTGCCGGAGACTAGCAGGCCCGCCGCATAGCTGGCCTTCCAGAACTGATAATCGCTCTTACGCCGCCAGTTGCGCTTGTCCTGATGAAAGCGCGCCCATGAGCCGCCGCGGATCAGAATGACGGTCACATGCACCAGCACCCACCCGGACAACAGGGGGTGGTTCGCTATGTCGAGCAGGAAGCTGGCCCCGACTACGCAGGCCAGATTGACCAGCAACATCGGCCCAAGGGTGCGATAGGCCTGACGCAGCAGGTGCGGGTGATACGAAACAGGATGAAACAGGGTCGGCATGAGCAATCGGATCGCAGGGAACTTAGCCCATTGATAACATTGTCATGTTAACGAACCGAGAAGATTACCCTGCCCCTGTCGTGAAAACCTACGACCCGGCCTTGATCGCCATGCTGAGGATCAGAATGCCGATGGCGATGATCTGGGTCCGCACGCGCCATTCCATCGCCTTGTTGAGCTTTGCGCCCGCTTCCTTGCCGTTTTGCGCAAAGGCGAACATGCCCATGATAAAGGTCGCTAGCACGACCAGCAACGACAGGCCGATAGCAATATTGACGATGATATCCATAGCGTGATCTTTCCGGGCGGACGGTAAAAGAGGCCCGGAAGGGGGACCGGGCCTCTTTAAGCGGTACAGATTATTTCGGCAGAACGACCTTGTCGATGACGTGGATGACGCCATTCTTTTGATAAAGGTCGGTGGTGGTGACGGTGGCCACACCGCCCGATTCATCGGTCAGCACAACCTTGCCGCCCGACAGCGAGGCGACCAGCGTATCGCCGCTGACGGTGGTGATCGTGTATTTGCCATTGTGGGCATTGATGGCAGCGATCAGGTCGGCAGCCTTCACCTTACCGGCGACGACGTGATAGGTCAGAACCTTGGTCAGCTTGGCCTTGTTTTCCGGCTTCAGCAGCGTCGGCACCGTGCCCTGCGGCAGGGCATCGAAGCCGGCGTTGGTCGGGGCAAACACCGTGAAGGGGCCGGGACCGGACAGTGTACCCACGAGGTCGGCGGCCTTAACCGCAGCGACCAGCGTGCTGAAGTTCGGGTTGCCAGCGGCAGTTTCAACGATGGTGGTGGTGGGCTTGGCCCCGTGATCGTGGGCCAGAGCGGCGGCCGGCAGGGTCAGGCTGGTGGCGAGCACAGCGATGGTCAGCTTATGCAATAGATTGCGCTTAATCATGGGTTTAGTCTCCGTCTGTTGGGGGACGCCGAACGTGGCGATAAACTCGAAATCAGAAGCGCTTCTGGATATCTATACGGCGGGTCGCGGCGTTTAGATTAGACGGCGCTACGGCTTACGCATGGGTCTGGCCCCCAAAGCGCGGGCGAGGCGCGACAGGGCGGGACGCACGGGCAGGAAGGCGCGGTAGGCGCGCTCAAGCCACCAAGCCACGCCGGGCAGGCGGGCCAGACGCGCCAGCCAGCGCCAGCCGGGCACCTGCGACCAGATGGCGATAAACGCCTGGGCCCCTGATACCAGAGTGCCATCGGGCTGACGCACGTGCAGGCGTTTCAGCGCCGCCGCACGCGGCAGATCGGGTTCTGGTCCTACCGCGCTGTCGGCCACATCAACGAAGCGCAGGGCCTCGCCCGCGCGCGCCGAATAGTAGCGGATTTCGGTGGAACAAAGGGCGCAGGACCCGTCGAAATAGACGGTCAGGCCCTCGCGGCAGACCGTGCCGCAGTCGGCGATTTCAGGGTCGGGTGTTTCGGATTTATCGGGCGTCTGGGTCATGCGCCTTTTACGCACGAAACCGCTGTTTAGACGGGTCTGGTGACCACTCTATCGCACCTTGATATAGACCGGGCTGGCATAGACCCACAGGTCCGGCCACGGGTTTTCCCCCAGCGGGTCGGACAGGGGCTCGGCCTCATCGGTCGCCGTGCCGCGCAGACGCAGATAGGCGTCGCTGCTGGCGGTAAAAGACCAGCTGAGGGTGATAGTCTCGCCGTTGCGCGTCCAGTCGGCGGGGGTGAAGGTCTTCACCACCTGCGTCGTCGCATTGCGCTCAGCCACCTGTCCGGTCACCTCACCCATGATCAGGTCCACGCGCCTCAGTTCCGGGTGGTCGCCGTGGGCGTTCGGCCCGGCGGGGTCGCGCAGGCGCACCGACACCTGCACCGTCTCGCCTTTTTGGACCGTGGCCGTGTCGCCCAGATTGGCGCCCGCGACGTCCATATCCAGTTCGCTGACCAGATCGCCGGTGGCCACAAAGACGCGGCCCTTGCGCAGGCCATCCAGAATATCCGCCGGGTCCTTGCGCGCCTTGACCCAGGTTTTGGCGTACTGACCGGGCCAGAAGTCTTCGCCGCCGTCGGCGACATTGCGATGCGAATCCGAGGTGGCGGTGACGACGAAGTGGCGGCCTTCGCCCAGCAGCGCGTCCCACACGCCGCCGAGGCGCGCCGTCATGGCATCAAACCCGCCATAGGTCGGTGACTGCTCGTAATAGCCGCGCTTGCGCAGGGTGTCGGGCGTCGCCCCGCTCTTGAGACTGGCGCCCTGATGGCCCGGCGCGCCTTCCATGCCGATGGCGACGTCGGGGGCGGTGTCCATCCAGCGGCGCAGGGATTGCGGCGTATGGCGGCCATAACCGTCGGGCGATTTCGCGCCGCGCGACGGGTGGTTGGCGATGACCAGCGGTTGGGGGTTCAGCCCCTGCATCTCAGCCAGCGCGGCGATCATGCGCGCCGGGTCGTCACGGGCCGGGTCGCGGATTTCATGGGCGTCATAGCTGCGCTCCAGATGACGCAGGGTCTCGGCCTCGTGCGGGTCGATGGCCATGATCAGGCTGGAATGGTCGCCGCCCGGTGTATTGAGTTCCAGGCCAAAAAACTGGATCAGGTCGGGCACCGCCTGACGCGCCTGCAAAACCTCTGGATAGGCCTGCTCGTAGCGCAGTTTCGACAGGCCTTCGCCGCCGTGGTCGATCAGCACGACCCAGTTCAGGCCGTACTGTTGGGCGCGGCGGGCGTTTTCGGGCAGGGTGTAGATGCCGTCCTTGCCC
Organism: Asticcacaulis excentricus CB 48; assembly: GCF_000175215.2. Classification (NCBI taxonomy): domain Bacteria; kingdom Pseudomonadati; phylum Pseudomonadota; class Alphaproteobacteria; order Caulobacterales; family Caulobacteraceae; genus Asticcacaulis; species Asticcacaulis excentricus. The sequence continues at coordinate 1,162,159 of NC_014817.1, forward strand.
AGCACATAGGTGCCGTCTTCGGCGCGCTTGCCCGAAAAGCGACTGTGGACATGGTGATCCCCGGAAAGCCAGGTTCGTGCCTCCTCGGCGTGGGCGTGGCCGGTGAGAGCCACCAGTGCAGTGAAGGCAAGACAGGAAAAGCGCATGAAAAAAGCTCCCGGAAACGGGAGCTTCTTACCGGTCGAGTGTGACAGTTTTGCTGCGCTGGGTTTCAGGCGCGTTTGTCGTTCTCGAATTCCTTGCGCAGGTCGTAAAGCGTTTCGGCGATGTGCGCATACATCAGTTCGGACGCCTCTTCGCCCTTCCCGCGCATCCACAGGTCCAGAAGCGTCGAATGCTCCTGATGCGCGCGATCGTCTCGCCCGGCGGGCTCAAGATGCTTTGAGACGTAGCGTTCCGCGATGATGTTCAACCGCTCGATAATCTGCAGGGTGACCTGCCGGCCCAGCGGTCGCACCAGCGACAGGTGGAAGGCACGGTTAAGCTTACCCACCTCGCTCTTGTTATCCTCGGCGGCGGCGCGGTCCAGCGCGTCCAGCGCGTCGCGCGCGGCCTTGTGGTCGGCCGGCGTGGCCAGGGCGGCGGCACGCGCCACGGCTTCCGGTTCGATCTTCAGTCGCAGGGCATAGACCTCTTCGGCCTCAGAGGCGGTCATCGGGCGGACAAAGAAGCCGCGATTGGCCTGAGAGGTGAGGAGGCCCTCCTGCTCCAGCCGCACCAGCGCCTCACGTAATGGGATCTTGCTAACCCCCAGCTCCGCTGCCAGGGCATCCTGACGGATGGCGACCTCGACAGGCAGGGAGCCGGAAATGATCCGATCCCGGACGAGGGTAAAGATCTGTTCAGAGAGGGTTTGGACGACCAGCGCCATGCGAAACTCTTGTTTGGGTTTATATGTTATACGCTTTTTGTAACACTGTGCTGCTAACGCTAACAAGTCAACATGTGTAACCTGATTCTGCAGACATCTGATACAACGGCCTAAGAGGCTGACGTATTTGGCCGTTAAATCACAAACCCCTTGTCACAAACGCCCGTAGCGGGCAACGGCTATGCGTTGCTCGTTGCGTTTCTTTTGAGAACGAGACCGCGTTATAGGACCTGAAAACCGTCCCAGAACTGATCTTCGCGGTCAATCCAGATGGTGTTGAAACCGGTCGAGATCGCCGAGCCTTCGATGGACGGGATGATGGCCCGCTGGCCGTTTAGATCGACCTCTTTCGTCACCACGCCGGTAAAGCGGCTACAGATATAGCTCTGGTGGATAAAGGGCTCACCTACCCTCAGGCGGCCTGTGGCGTGCAGGTGTGCCAGCCGCGCTGAGGTGCCGGTGCCGCAGGGTGAGCGGTCGATGGCGCGTTCGCCGTAAAAGACGGCGTTGCGGCCGTGTGCAGGATTGACTTCGCCTTCGGCGTTTTTGGGCGCGTCCGCCCACAGGACGTGGCTGACGCCGCGAATGGTGGGGTCCAGCGGATGCACAGGCTCGTAGACCTCACGAACCAGGGTGCGGATGGTGCGGCTCAACTCGATGAGCCGCGCGGCCCCCAGAGCGTCGAGGCCGGTATACGGGCCGTCTTTGGTGGGCTCGATAATGGCGTAGTAGTTGCCGCCATAGGACACATCCAGCGTAATCGGCCCGAAGTCTGGCACGTCTATCTCAACGCCGGTTTTGGCCAGATAGGCCGGGACATTGGTGATCTTGACCGCCGTCACCTTGGGGCCATTGATCTTGTAGTCGATGTCGATAATCCCGGCAGGCACTTCGAGCTTCAGCTTGCCCGGCGTGCGCGGCGTAATCAGGCCATTTTCCAGCGCGAAGGTCACCATGCCGATGGTGCCGTGCCCGCACATGGGCAGGCAGCCGGAGGTTTCGATAAACAGGATACCGGCGTCGGTGTCCTCGAGCGTCGGCGGATAGAGGAAACCGCCCGACATCATGTCGTGACCGCGCGGCTCATAGCACAGGCCGGTTCGAATCCAGTCGAAGCGCGCCAAGAAATCCTGCCGCCGCTCGGACATATTCGACCCGCTGAGCAGCGGCGCACCGCCCGCCACCAGACGCACCGGATTTCCGGCGGTGTGACCATCAACGCAGAAGAAGGTATGACGCATGGGGCAACTCACGGACAAAGTTTTGCGGCAAAGCTGCTTTTCTCCTCCCTACCGAGTGGGGAGGAGAAAGAGCGCAACCGTTAACGGGTCGCCTTAGCCTGTAGGATTTTCTGACATTTGGAAGGGGTAAATGGACGGAACTCTGTACCCCCTGAATTACGCCGCCTTGTTGATGCTCAGCGATGGGCGGGATGCGGCGGCCTCTTCGACCATTTTGATGATCTGTGCGCGACGCTCCCCGATCAGCGGCATACGCGGCATCCGCACGCGCTCGGAGCCGCGGCCCATGATCTGTTCGGCGAGTTTGATCGACTGAACCAGGTCGTGTTCGGCATCGAGGTGCAGCAGCGGCAGGAACCAGCGGTAGATTTCCAGCGCTGTCTTGGTGTCACCGGCTTCGAGCGCCTTGACCAGCATGACGGATTCATGCGGGAAGGCCGAGGTCAGGCCTGACACCCAGCCCTGAGCGCCCAGCAGCAGGCCTTCATAGGCCACATCGTCGAGGCCGGCGAAGATGGAATATCGGCTGCCGAAGGCGTTAAAGACGTCGGTGAAGCGGCGTGTATCGGCGGCGGATTCCTTGATCGCCACGATGTTTTTCACCGGACGCAGGGCTTCGAGCGCATCATTGCCGATATTGACGCGGTAGGCGGTTGGGTTGTTGTAGAGCATGATCGGCAAGCCGGTGGCATTGGCCACTTGCGTGAAGTGCTCAACCAGCTCATTCGTCTTCGGCACATAGACCATTGCCGGCAGCAGCATCAGGCCGTTGGCGCCGATTTTTTCGGCGTCACGGGCAAAGGCGACGGCGCGCGGCGTGGTGAGTTCGGAGGTGCCGACGACGACGGGCACGCGGCCGTTGACGACTTCGACGATAGCGGAGAGCAGCGTGCGCTTTTCATCCGGCTCCAGCGAATTGTTCTCGCCGCAGGTGCCGAGCGCGATGATACCGGTCACGCCGTCCTTGATCAGATCATCGATTACGCGCTGGCTTTCGGCCACGTCAATGGATAGGTCTTCTTTGAATTGTGTGGTGACCGCTGGGAATACGCCGCGCCAATCGACTTTCATTGTTTACTCCAACTGCTTGCGTAAGAATATATACCGTATACAATATGCAATGATGCGGCGCAAGAAGGAACGTTCATTTGTCTAAGGTTATCGTTGTCGGGGGCGGAATCGTCGGTCTGTCCATCGCCCTGGAACTCCAGAAACGTCGCGGCGATGTGATTTTGCTGGACCCGGACTCCCCCCGGAAGGGCGCATCATACGGCAATGCGGGCCATATTGCTATCGAACAGGTGGAGCCGCTGGCCTCATGGAGCTTGATTCGCAGCGCGTGGCGGCGCTGGTTCGCGCGCGGCGGGGCCTTGTCCTTTCCGCCGTCAGGGATTTCCGCGTGGCTGCCCTTCGGTTTTCAACTGATGGCCGCAGCCGAACCGACGCGCTTTGCGCACGGCAAGGTGGCCCTATCCGGGCTTATGGGCGAGGCCATGCCCGCCTGGCGACGGCTGGTGCAATCGCTGGGGGCGCCCGACCTGATCCGCGAAGACGGCCACTATGTCGTTTGGGAGAGCGAGGGCTCGGCAAAGGCCGGTCTGGAGGCGTGGTCCGATACGGATACCGGAACCGCGCGTTTTCACGTCCTGACGCCGGATGAGCGGGCGGCGGTGTCGGCCCTGACGCCGCGGCCATTGCATGGCGGTATCCGCTTTGAGAACACGGGGCAGGTCGCCGACAATGTGCGCCTGCTGGCGCAGATGGAAGCATGCTATCTCGCGGCGGGCGGGCAGGCTGTGCGGCAAAGTGCGGCGGGGCTGAGCGTGCGCGACGGCCATGCGCAGGTCGAAAGCGATGACGGGCTGATGCGCGCGGCAGAGGCCGTTATCGTCTGCGCCGGGGCACGTTCCAAACCGCTGATGCAGGGGATCGGCCACGCCGTGCCGCTGATCGCCGAGCGCGGCTACCATATCCAGAGCGCGCAGCACGGCTGGTCCGCAGGCCTGCCGCCGGTGGTGTTTGAAGACCGCTCGATGATCGTGACGGGCTTTGAGGGCGGCTTGCGCGCCGCCAGCTTTGTCGAACTGAACCAGCCCGATGCGCCTGCGGACGCGCGCAAATGGCAGAGGTTGCGGCAGCATGTCAGCGAACTAGGTCTGCCGATGGGTGGCGAGGTGGCGCAATGGATGGGCATACGCCCAACGCTGCCGGACTATCTGCCGGCCATCGGGCGCAGCGACAAGGCGCAGAATCTCTACTATGCCTTCGGGCATCAGCATCTGGGCCTGACACTGGGGCCTGTCACCGGCGAGATCGTCGCCGACATGGTCGAGACGGGCGTAGGCCCTCAGGCCTTTGATATCAAGCGTTTCGGATAAGAGGTATGTCTATGAGCATTGGCGGTTCCACGATCGAGGCCGAACTGGCGAAGCTGAGCCCGCCGCAGGCCGTGCCAGCCATCGGCGATTATGAATATCAGGCGCGTCTGGACAAGGCGCGGCGGCTGACGCGTGATCTGGGGGCGAAGGCGCTGCTGGTTGGGGCCGGGGCGTCTTTGCGCTATTTCGCCGGGGTACCGTGGGGCGCGTCGGAACGGCTAGTGGCCATGCTGCTGCCGGTCGAGGGTGAGCCGTTAATCATCTGCCCCTATTTCGAGCGCGGGTCGCTGGAGGCCGATCTGAAGATCCCGGCGGAGCTGCGCCTGTGGCAGGAGGACGAGAGCCCGCACGCCCTGATCCACGCGGCCATGCAGGACCTGGGCGGCGGCGTGCTGGCCGTCGATCCGGCCATCAGCTTCGAGATGGTCAGCCGCCTGATGCGCGAGACCGGCCTTGAGGTGCGCGAGGCCTCGGCGGTGATCAATGGCTGCCGCATGTATAAGTCTGAGGCCGAACTGGCCCTGATGCAGCAGGCCAAGTCGATGACCGAAACCGTGCACCGGGCCACGGCGCGCATTCTAACAGAGGGCATCGCCACGACCGAGGTGATCAACTTTATCGAGGCAGCGCACCGCCGGATGGGGGCGGCGGGCAACAGCTTCGTCATCGTGCAATTCGCCCAGGCCACCGCCTATCCGCACGGCCTGCCGGGGGTGCAGACGCTCAAGGAAAATGATCTCGTCCTGATCGACACGGGCTGTCACGTGCAGGGCTATACGTCCGACATCACCCGCACCTATGTCTATGGGCAGGCGACGGCGGAGCAGCAGCGCATCTGGAACATTGAAAAAGAGGCGCAGGCCGCCGCCTTTGCCGCTGTCGAGGTGGGCAAGCCGTGCGAGAGCGTCGATTACGCGGCCCGCGCCATTCTGGAAAAGCACGGGCTTGGGCCCGACTATCAGTTACCAGGCACGCCGCATCGCACAGGTCACGGCATCGGCCTGAGCATCCACGAACCGGCCTATCTGGTGCGCGGTGAAAAGACGCCGCTGATGCCGGGCATGTGCTTTTCGAATGAGCCTATGATCGTGGTGCCGGAACGCTTCGGTATTCGTCTGGAAGACCATATGTACGTCACGGAGGACGGGGCGAAATGGTTTACGGAACCCCAAGCGGCCATCGACCGGTTGTGAGCGAGTAAATCCAAACAGATGATTGCCATAGTGTATACCGTATAATAAATTGGTCTGAATCTACAGATAAGGGCAGATCATGGTCAGCAAGGTGGGGGCGCGCCGCGTCCTGTGTGCGGTATCGGTTTCGTGTCTGGCGCTGCTGGCCGCAAGCGGCGGGCAGGCGCAGACGGCGACGGAGCTGAAGGCCATAGCCGATGCCCCGCCGCCCGATGTCAGCGGTCGCGCCGAATGGGAACAGCCCGAAGTGCTGGCGGTCAACCGTCTGCCCATGAAGGCGACCTTCTTCAACTATGAGAGCGTGGAAAAGGCCGTGGCGGGTCAGATAGCGGCTTCGGCCAACTATCTGTCGCTGGATGGCACGTGGAAATTCGCCCTGTCCAAAACGCCGGAAACCCGCCCGGTGGACTTCTACAAGCCCGATTTCGATGTCTCCGACTGGGGCACGGTGCAGGTGCCTGGCATCCTTCAGGCGCAGGGTTATGGCGTGCCGCTGTTCAGCGGAGCCGGCTATCCGTTCGGGGCCAATGAGCCCTATGTCCGCCACGAGGTGAATGAGATCGGTTCCTATCGCCGCGATTTTGAGTTGCCCAACTGGAGCGGCAAGGATGTCTTCCTGCATATCGGTGCGGCGGGCGCAGCCTATTACATCTGGGTCAACGGGCAGAAGGTCGGCTATTCAGAAGATTCCAAACTGCCGTCAGAGTTCGACCTGACGCCCTATGTCCGCACGGGCGAGAACACCATCAGTATCGAGCTTTATCGCTATGCCGACGGCTCCTACCTTGAGGATCAGGACTTCTGGCGTTTGTCAGGCATCGAGCGCTCGGTCTATCTCTATGCCGAACCGAAAACGCGGCTGGGCGACTATACGGTCACGGCCCTCCTCGATAAGGCCTATTCGGACGGTGTTTTTGCGTTGGAGGCCGAGCTAAAAGGGGTCAAGGGGGAGGGGACCATCACCGCCACCCTGTACGACGGCGAAACGGTCGTGCTGGCGGCCAGGGGACGGGCCACCTCGGATAAGCCGGCCCGGCTTTCGGGCACGATCAAAAACGTCAGGCAATGGTCGGCGGAGACGCCGAACCTCTATCGCATGGTCATCGAATACCGTGATATCAAGGGTGCGCTGGTCTCGGCCACCGCGAAAAAGATCGGCTTCCGCACCATCGAAATCCGCAATGGCGAAGTGCAGGTCAATGGCAAGCGCGTTATGATCAAGGGTGTCAACCGCCACGAGCACGACCCCCATACCTTCCGCGTGGTGTCGCCGGAAACGACGCGCAGGGACATGGAACTGATGAAGCAGGCGCATGTCAATGCGCTGCGGATGTCGCACTATCCCAACGATCCGCACGTCTATGATCTCGCCGATGAATACGGCCTCTATGTGATGGATGAGGCCAATATTGAGAGCCATACCTATATGGCCATGATCCGTGACATCAATCAGCGCTACAAGGCCCAACTGGGCTATAAGCCGCACTGGTACGCAGCGCACCTCGACCGCGTGTCGCGCATGGTCGAACGCGACAAGAACGTCACCTCGGTCGTCTTCTGGTCACTGGGTAACGAGGCCGGCATCGGTCCGGCCTTTGAGCGCGCGGCAAAGTGGGTGCGCGACCACGACAAGACGCGCCTGCTCAACTTTCTGGGTCACGGCACGATCGGCGAGGAGCACCGCCCCAACGCCTATGTCGATATCTACGCCCCCATGTACGACAGCCCGGTCAAGATGGCCGACTATGCAAAGGACAGCCGCTACAACCAGCCGATGATCCAGTGCGAATACGCCCATGCTATGGGTAACAGTCTGGGCAATCTGGAGGACTATTGGGAGACGATCCGCGCCTATAAGAAGCTGCAAGGCGGCTTTATCTGGGACTGGGTCGATCAGGCGGTGATCCGCAAGGACGCAAAAGGCCGGGATTACTGGGCGCAGGGCTTCGACTTCCCCACCGGTGAGTGGCAGGAGGATTCGACCATTGGTGACGGCGTGGTGCAGGCCGACCGCACGCCGGACCCGGAATATTACGAGCTTCAGAAGGTCTATTCGCCGGTTGTGTTTGAAGGCGATCCCAAAGCGGGGACGCTGACGGTCGTCAACCGCAACGACATAATCGACCTGTCGGGCTATGCCTTCGGTTGGAAACTTGAAAAGGACGGGTTGACGGTAAAGACCGGCACTTTGATGGGCGTCAATGCCCCGGCGGCAGGCCGCGCGGCGGTGCCGCTCGATCTTGGTGCTGTCAGCTATGACCCGGCGGCGGAATATGTGCTGACCGTCTCGGCCGTGGCTGCCGATGACCGTATGCCGGGCCTGCCCAAAGGCGCATCTATGGGCTGGACGCAGTTTGTCCTTCAGACGCCGCGCCCGGCGGCCCTGACCGCCAGCGGGCCGGTGAAAGTCACCCGCACGGCGTCAGCCGTCGAATTGAGCGCCGGGCGGTCGCGACTGACGCTTGATGCGAAGACCGGCCTGCTGAGCGCCTATGTCGTCAACGGGCAGCTGCTTCTGAGCGGCGGTATGCCCTATTTCTGGCGCGGGCCGACCGATAATGACATCGGCACGGGTGTCGTCACCAGCCACGCCATCTGGAAAACCCTCAGCGAGAAGCGCACGCTGGAAACGCTGGATGTGTCTGACGCCGGAGAGGTCAAGGTCGGCTGGCGCGTCGGGGCGGGTTCGGTGCGCTTTACGACCACCTGGCACCTGTACGGCGACGGTACACTGAATGTGAAGGCCGACTATGTGCCGCTACGCGATGACCTGCCTGATCCGCTGCGCGTCGGCCTAAGGTTTGCAACCAGCCCTGCCCTGACGGATCTTCAGTGGTACGGCCGCGGGCCGCAGGAATCCTATGCTGACCGTAAGACCGGGGCGGCCATCGGCCTCTATCAGGGCAAGGTGGCGGATCAGTACCACAATTACGTCCGGCCGCAGGAGTCGGGCAACAAGACCGATGTGCGCTGGATGACCCTGACCACGGCGACGGGGCAGGGGGTGCGCGTCACCGGTCATCAGCCCCTCTCGGCCAATGCCCTGGCCTTCCCGGTCGAGGACCTTTATCAGCAGCCGGTGGGGCAGCGCCATTCGTCGGATATTACGCCGCGCGGCGACGGCACGCTGATGATTGATTTGCTTCAGACGGGGGTGGGCGGCGATACAGGGTGGAATACGGTTGGGCGTCCGCACGTCAAATACCGCATCCCCAATGCGCCGCTGAGCTATGGCTTTACGCTCAGCCCGCTGGGTCAATAGGCGGGGGGCGCGGAAGTGGTGCCGCGCACGATCAAGCTGAACTCGAGCCGGTGCGCTTCTTTGGTTCGCACAGCCAGGTCACCCCCCAGCCCCTTAACCAGAATGTCGACAGCCCGTTCGCCCATATCGATTATAGGCTGACGGATGGTGGTCAGGGGCGGCCAGACGCTTTCAGCACCGGGGCTGTCATCGAAGCCCACTATCGATAGGTCTAACGGGATAGACAGGCCGAATTTCGAGGCTGCGGTCATCAAACCAAAGGCGACCAGATCGCTACCCGCAAAGATGGCTGTTGGGCGGTCGGCCTGTCTGAGAAGGGCTTCGCCGGTTTGGATGGCGCCTTTGGCAGTAGCATTACTGACCGTGATTAGGGGATAGGGCGGCACACAGCCCTTTTCGCGAAAGAAGCGTGTATAGCCGTCATAACGGTCGATACTCGCCCCCGTTTCCTGAAAGCCGACATACATGATCTGACGGTGCCCCAGGTCCCAAAGGTGCGCCATGACCTGTTCGGCGGCGGCTGTGTCGTTCATGTAGATGAAGGAGGCGCGTTCCAGTTCGACGCGCGGGGCAATGCGCACATAGGGAATCCCTAGCTCCTCGATGATATCGAGAATGAAAGGGTTGTCACACATGGGGGGCGGCACGACCAGGGCATCGAAGCGCGACGAGCCCAACCGACGCAGCACGCTTTGCCGGTCCTCCCTCTCCATGTCCCGGCACGATTCCATGATCATATGATAGCCATGATGGCGCGCGGCGCGCATCACGCCGGTCTGCAACGCACTGTAATAGTAATGGATTTCGTCACTGAAAACGAGCAGCCCGACCAGATAGCTGCGCGAGCCGGGTAGCGACCGCGCCGCCGCATTGGGCTTGAAATTGTGCGCATCGACGATGGCCTGCACGCGGGCGCGTGTGGCTGCCCCGACGCCGGTTTCATGATTGAGCACGCGCGAGACCGTCTTGATCGAAACCTGCGCCTCACGCGCAATATCTATGATGGTCAGTTTTCTCATAAGGCCGCGCAGAGTGGAGGGAAGATGTTTTTTTCCTCTGTTCTCAGACGAAGTAAACGCTTTTCATGACCGCGGCGGATGTCAGGCCGTGGCCCGACATCCGTTCCGGTTTCTTTTTTTTAAGGTTTGCGGGTGGCGGCCTTCATCTGCGCGCTGGCCGTCAGGCCGGTATCTTCGGCGTCCTGAGCCACAGAGATATCGTAGCGACCGGCGGGCTGCATCCACTTTTGCGCCTTTGCATCAAAGCGCGAAAGCAGGCGCATATCGGCGGAGAGGGTGACGGTGGTGCTCTGACCGGGGGCCAGATCAACCTTGGAGAAGGCGATCAGACGCTTGGCCGGGCCATCCGGCATGTGGTTGAGATAGACCTGCGGCGCGTCCTTGCCACGTACGCTGCCCGTATTGGTGACCTTAAAGCTGACGCTCAGGGTGTCGCCGCCTGTCACCTTGACGTCGCTATAGGCGAACCGAGTGTAGGACAGACCATAACCGAAGGGAAACAGCGCCTTCTGACCCAGAGCGGCGAAGCGGCGGTAGCCGACATCGGCTCCTTCGTCATAGACCACATCGAAGACCTGACCGTCCGGCAGACCCAGACCTGGTAGGTCGGCGCGCGGATAATGGGAGATGGAGGTGGGGAAGGTGACGGGCAGGTGGCCCGACGGATTGACCTTACCGGTCAGCACATCGGCAATGGCTTCGCCACCGCGGTCGCCCGAATACCACGCGGCGAGGACCGCCGGGGTCTTTTTCAGCCACGGCATGGCTACGGCCCCGCCGGTTTGCAGCACCACAACCGTCTTCGGATTGGCCTCGGCCAAAGCGGCGATCAGGGCGTCCTGTCCATTGGGCAGGCTGAGGTCGGGGGCGTCCTCGCCTTCGGCCATCCACTGATTGCCAAAGACGATCACAAGATCGGCCTCTTTGGCCTTGCGCACGGCTTCGGCGGTATAGCGGCCCGTGTCAAAGCGGATAGTCATGTGCGGCAGGCGTTCCTTCAGCGCTTGCAGCGGTGAAGAGGGGTGGAAGTTCATGCGGTTAAAGGCCGCCATCATGCCTTCGCCCCCAACGGGCAGGGCGATCTGCGCTGCATCGGCGGTGACCTGAGATGAGCCGCCACCTGACAGAACACCCGCATCTGCGTGGCCGCCGACGACCAGAATGGTCTTCGCGCTGGCCGCCAGAGGCAGGAGGTTACCGTCGTTCTTGAGCAGGACAATGCCTTCGGCTGCGGTCTGACGCGATACCTCGCCATTGGCGGCACGATCGACGGTAACGGCGGCCGGCGCGTCGAACAGACCGGCAGCGAACATTGAACGCAGGATCCGGCGGCTCATGTCGGAGACCCGGCTGGCGGGCACAATGCCGGTCTGCACGGCGGCCTTCAGCGGGTCGCCGAACCACACCTGCTTGTCGAGTTGTTCGCCCGACTGCTGATCGAGGCCTTTCAGCGCGAAGTCGGTCGCTTTGACCGCGCCCCAGTCTGACATGACATAGCCTTTGAAGCCCCAGTCGGTTTTCAGCACTTTGTTGAGCAGGAAGTCATTGCCGCAGGCATAGGCCCCGTTGACCAGATTGTAGGCGCACATGACCGAGCCGGGCTGACCCACCTCATAGGCGATCTGAAACGCCAGCAGGTCGGATTCGCGCATAGCGGCTTCGGAAATGACGCTGTTGGCAAAGTTGCGGCCCGTCTCCTGATCATTGACGGCAAAATGCTTCATGGTGGCGATCAGGTTCTGGCTCTGGATGCCCTTGATGGCTGCCCCGGCCATGTGCCCGGCCAGCAGCGGGTCTTCGCCGACATATTCGAAATTGCGCCCGCCGCGTGGATCGCGCGCCAGATTGACTCCGCCGGCCAGTTGCACATTAATTCCGCGTGAGCGGGCCTCCTGTCCCACCACGACGCCGCCCTTGTAGGCGAGGTCGGTATTGAAGGTGGCCGCCAGTAGCAGGCTGGAGGGCAGGGCGGTGGCCGTGTCGCCGGGGCGCACATTGCCCGGATTGGTAACGCCCAGAGACGCATCACTTTCCTGCTGCGCCGGGATGCCCAGGCGCGGCACGCCGGGGATATATCCCGCCGACCCGATCGCCTCCTTGGGCAATTTCATACCCGGAGAGAAGGGGATCGCCATGGGCCCGTGCAGCAGGCTGAGACGCTCATCCAGAGTCAGTTCCTTTTCCAGCAGGCTGGCGCGCTGATCCGGGCTGAGCGTGCGGTTCTGCCATGGCTTTTGGGGCGTGGTCTGGGCCTCCACGGCGCAGACGGAAAAGGCCAGGAGGAGGGCGGTAGCCGAAACGGCCCGCAGGGTTCTGGTGCATGTAGCGGTCGTCTGGGTCATGTGCATTCCCTGTTGCGTAAGTCCGTTCGGCGACGGGTTCGCACGCCGGGCTTTTCATTATGTGAGCGGCCCGATGGGATGGCCAAGGACAGTCTGGGTAGGGGTATCGAACGTGAGACACGTTGCCGGATGGACTTCATCCATAGGGGTGGATTTTGAGACAACGTTGTCTCAAATATTCCCGGATTTCGTCGTTCGTCAAGGCCTTTTGCGTCCGTCACGGGACCGTGTCTGGTCGGGAGGGGAGCGGAAGTGTCGCCGTTCCGCCCGTAAAGACTGCCTGTAAAAGGGTCTGGCTGCGGGAGGCTTGCGGGCTTCGGGTCGCAGAGTTGTGTAGAGTCAAAGGTCTTTAAAACCCTTTCTACGGAAGGTATCTGTGTGCTGCGCTTGCGAAAGCTCCTCATGTCTCACAAGGCGTATCGGGCAGCGCTTTGGCAAAACAGTCATGATTTCAGCGCGCTTGCGTTTAGGGGCTCGACCCTGTGTTGCCGTATTGACAACGTTATCCTAATTCGTCAGGCTGGGTATACGTGGAAAACGTTTGAGCGGGGGTGGCTTTGACCACAGGGGGAGGCCTGTCGGCTGAAAAAACCTCTGTCAGGCGCGAGATGATCGACGCGGAGACTAACCACGGCGTCCACAGTAGAGACCTTACAAAAACAAGACCCCTCAGGGGTCAGGCGAGGAAACAACATGGCTATAGTGTCGCTCTTATCCGCCAGCCGGCTGGCTCTGGCGATGGTTGCCGGTAGCGCGGTGGCAATGACCGCGGCGCCGGTTGAGGCGGCCGGACAGGTGCCGGTCGAAACGGTATCGGGTGCGGTGAAAGGTGTCACCGTCGATGGTGTGGAATCGTTCAAGGGTATCCGCTTTGCCGCGCCGCCGCTCGGTGAACTGCGTTGGCGTGCGCCGCAGCCTGCAGCCAAATGGTCGGGGGTCAAGCTTGCCGACACCTTCGGCAATGACTGTATGCAGACGCCATTTGGCGGGGATGCCGCGCCGCTGGGGGCCAAACCGGGTGAAGACTGTCTCTATGTCAACGTCTGGCGTCCCGCTGGTGTATCGAAGACCGCCAGATTGCCGGTCATCTTCTGGATCTATGGCGGCGGCTTCGTCAATGGTGGGTCGTCGCCCCCCGTTTATGACGGTGCGTCTTTTGCGCGCAAGGGCATCATCATGGTCAGCGCAAACTACCGACTGGGGCGCTTCGGCTTCTTCGGTTTTCCACAACTGACCAAAGACAACAAGGATAACGGGTTACTCGGCAATTACGGCTATATGGATCAGATTGCTGCGCTGAAGTGGGTTAAGGCCAATATTGCGGCCTTTGGCGGTGATCCGGATAATGTCACCATATTCGGCGAGTCCGCAGGCGGCGGCTCGGTGCACACCCTGATGACCTCGCGCCAGTCGCAGGGCCTGTTTGCCAAGGCGATTGTGCAGTCGGGCGGCGGACGGGGCAATCTGATGGGCAACCGCACCCTGTCGGAAGACAAACCCGGCCTGCCGTCGGCGGAAACGCTTGGTGTCAATTTCGCGCAACGTAAAGGGATACAGGGCACAGGGCCGGAGGCCCTGGCGGCGCTGCGCAGCCTGACGGCGGAAGAGGTCAATGACGGCCTCGGCATGATGACCATGAGTCAGGCCGCTCAGACCTATGGCGGACCTATGGTCGATGGCGTGATCGTGGTTGAGACGCCGCAAGCCGTCTATGAAGCCGGGCGTCAGGCTAAGGTGCCCTTTATCATCGGGGCCACTACAGCCGATATCGGCTTTGGCTTCGCCCCCAGCAAGGATGCGGCGTTTGCGGCCTTCGGTCCGCTGGCGGACAAGGCGCGCGCCGCCTATGACCCCGACGGCAGCAAGTCCTTGCAGCAGGTGAATACCGAAATCGCCATGGACAAGGCGATGATCGAGCCGTCGCGCTTCGTGGCGGCCACGCTTTCCGCGCAAGGGCTTTCGGCCTATGAGTTCCGCTTCGGCTATGTGGCGGAGTCGATGAAGGCCGAATGGAAGACCGGTGCGCCGCACGCCACCGAAATTCCCTACGTCATGAATACGGTCAAGGCCAAGTACGGCGACAAGCTGACACCCACTGACGCGAAGATCGCCGATCAGACCAACAGCTACTGGGCCAATTTCGCCAGGACGGGCAATCCCAATGGTCCGGGCCTGCCGCACTGGCCCGCTTATAATGCGGCGAAGGACGAACTGATGCTGTTTGCCGCCGATGGCGTGCCAGTCAGCAAGCTTGATCCGTGGAAGGCACGCATGGAGGTCACGGCGGCCGCGGCATCCCTGCCACCCCCGCCCCCTCCGTTGACCCGTACCGCCGATGGCCATTACGGCAGCAAGGTGTCGCCGCTGGGGGACATGCTGGACGATGCCGCTGCCAAGGGCGTGCTGAGCAAGTACATCCCCGACGTGGTCAACAGCCCGCAGATTGGCATGGCGCGGGGCCTGACCCTGCTCGCTTTACAGGCCTATATTCCCACCCTGACGGATGATCTGCTGGCGAAAATCGACGGTGATCTGGCCACCCTTCCGGCCAAAAAATAAGGCCTGAAAAAAAGGTTTTGACGCGCCCCCGAATGCAGGGGGCGCGTCAATCTCCATAATCATATCTACAGGGAATTCAGAATGACGTTCGTGAAGCGCTCTCTCATTGCCACGGTCGCCCTTGGGGCCATACTGATGTCCGCTGCCCCCGCTCTGGCGCAGTTCGGCCCGCCGCCACCTCCGCCGCCTCCCAAGGAAACACCTTGGAAAAACACGGCCCTTGATGCCGACACGCGCGCCGACCTCCTGCTGAAAGAGATGACGCAGACCGAAAAGCTGACCCTGGTGATGGGGCATTTCGGTTCAAATGCCGAATGGATGAACCTTCGCGGCGATATTCCGGGGCTGGGCTGGAAGATGCCGGCGGAAGCCCGCCCGCAATCTGCAGGCTTTGTCTTCGGTGTGCCGCGTCTGGGCATCCCTAATCAATGGCAGGCCGATGCCGGTATCGGTGTCGCCTCTCAGGCCGGACCGACGCCGCGCCTGAGGACCGCACTGCCTTCGGGGCTGGCTACGGCGGCGACCTGGGACCGTCAGATGGCCTTTTCGGGCGGGGTCATGATCGGCCGCGAAGCGCGCCTGTCCGGCTTCAACGTTCTTCTGGCGGGCAGCGTCAATCTGGCCCGCGAACCGCGCAATGGCCGCAATTTCGAGTATGGCGGCGAAGACCCGCTGCTTGCCGGGGTCATGGTCGGTGAGCAGATCCGCGGTATCCAGTCGAACCAGATCATCTCGACGCTCAAACACTTTGCCTTCAACGATCAGGAAACCCACCGCAACTCGGCATCTGCCAATATTTCGGACAAGGCCGGGCGCGAGTCTGACCTGCTGGCGTTTCAATATGCGCTGGAAGTCGGCAAGCCTGCATCCGTCATGTGCGCCTATAACCGCGTTAATGGCGTCTACGCCTGCGAAAGCGATTATCTGCTCAATACGGTCCTGAAAAAAGACTGGGGTTTTAGCGGCTTTGTCATGTCGGATTGGGGCGCGACCCATTCGACCATTCCGGCCGCCAATGCTGGGCTTGATCAGCAGTCGGGCTATCCGTTTGACAAGGCTCCCTATTTCGCGGGCGCTTTGGCCGATGCAGTCAACAGCGGTCAGGTGCCGGAGGCGCGTCTTGATGACATGGCGCGGCGTGTACTGTGGGCGCTGTTTACGACGGGTGCTTTCGACAAGCCGGTCGAGATGAAAGAGGGTGAGATCGACTTTGCGGCGCACGGCAAAGTGTCTCAGGCGGATGCCGAAGCGGGCATGGTCTTACTGAAAAACGAAGGTGTCTTGCCTCTGGCGGCCAATGCCAAGAAGGTCGTCGTGCTGGGTGGCTACGCCGATCGCGGCGTGCTGTCGGGCGGCGGTTCGTCACAAGTCTATGCCAAAGGCGGCAATCCGGTTGCCGACCTCAATCTGGGGCCTAAATTCTTTCCTGGTCCGGTCACCTATTATCCGGACTCACCGGTGGCGGCGCTCAAGCGCCTGACGAAGGCCGAGGTGGTCTATGACGACGGCAAAGACATCAAAGCCGCTTCTGAATTGGCTCGCGGCGCCGATGTCGTCATTGTCTTTGGGACCCAGTGGACCGCCGAAGCGATGGATGCCGCGCTGTCGCTGGATCAGAACGGTGACGCCCTGATCGAGGCGGCAGCCTCTGCCAATCCCAACACCATAGTCGTGCTGCAAACCGGGGGCCCGGTGCTGATGCCGTGGCTGTCGAAGACGCGGGCCGTGCTAGAAGCCTGGTATCCGGGGACGCAGGGTGGTACGGCGATCGCGCGCGTGCTGACCGGGGCGGTGTCGCCGTCGGGTCGCCTGCCCATCACCTTCCCGGCGTCGCTGGATCAGTTGCCGCGCCCGGTTCTCGACGGGCTGGGCAAGCCAGACAAGCCTGTGACTCAAATTAATTACGAGATCGAAGGGGCTGCCGTTGGCTATAAGTGGTTCGACCGGCAGAACCTCAAACCCCTGTTCGCCTTCGGCCACGGCCTGACCTATTCGACCTTCGCCTATAAGGGTCTGAAGGCTCATGTCCACGAGGACACCCTGTCGGTCCGCCTTACCGTGAGCAATACGGGCAAGCGCGAGGCGGCTGATGTGCCGCAAGTCTATGTCGCGGCCCCGCAGGCCGCGGGCTGGGAAGCGCCCAAGCGTCTGGCCGGCTGGGACAAGGTATCGCTCAAACCGGGCCAGAGTCGCGTAGTAACCATCGCGGTCGACCCCCGAGGGCTGGCCACCTATGATTCCGCCAGCCGCACCTGGAGGGTGAAAGCTGGCACTTATGCGGTGTCCGTGGGCTCTGCGGCGGATGCTCTGGGGCCAAGGGTCGAGGTCACGCTGCCCGAAGCGACGTTTGATCTTAGAGGACAAAGACTCACTGGGAACTGACGATCCTTCTGCAAGTTAAAGCAACGCCGGTCAGGCTTTCCCCGGGCCGGCGTTGTCGCCTCCGGGGTGCTACGCGCACTTGCGCAGGATCAAAAAGCTTCGTTTGATGCAAATCTTAACGGGTCGGTTAACAGCTCAACAAAACCGGCACACATCTCATATGAAACGTGGACCAACGCCTAGGCCTCTTGTTTATGAGCCTTTTAATAGGACTTTTTGGACCGCTAAAGCCGCTGCATCGAGCGGAAGAAGACGGCTAGGCGCTGGCTAAGACGCTGAGCCGGCCGGGCCCGGTGTACTCGTCTCCTTTGCCCCGTTCGGTCTGGTCTGCGCATGCGCGGCCTTGTGCTACACCGAAAGTCCACACTGATCACCGCCGCGGGCTCCGCCTACACTTACACCTATTCGGCGATCGGTGAGGTGGCGGGTTGGGTCGTCGGCTGGGCGCTGAACGTCGAATATTCTCTGGCCTGCTCCAGCGTGGCGGTCGGCTGGTCGGCACACCTTGTGGGCTGGCTGAATGAGGGGATGGGCCTGCAATCACCGGTCTTCCTGCTCAATGCGTCGCACGCGGGCGACCACGTCAACCTGCCGGCAGTACTGGTATCGCTGGCAGTGATGGGTCTTTTGATGATCGATGCGCGCGAGAGCACCACGCTGATCACCCTGATCTTCGTGGCCATTTTACCCGGTTTTGTGCCGCTGAAAGAAATCGCCGCCCTATCGAACGCCGGGACGCTGATCGCCTTTTTCGCCGTTTCCCGGACCCTGGCGCGCACCTTCAAGACGCCGGCCTATCTGCCGATCGGTCTTGCGGCGATCGCGCGCTGTGCCTTCATCTTCTGCAGCTTGCCAATCCAGAGCCAGCTCTTTACCCTGATCTGGATGGCGATTTGTCTGGTCGTCTATTTCTCCTACGGCAAGTGGCACATCCGGTTGAAAAGGGCGCGTGAGCGTTCAGGCTCAGTCATGCAGAGGGGCGGCCGAAACCTCTCCCTTTCTATGTCTCTTGATAGGTTTTCAAACCTATCGCCCCCTGTAGACATTCAGGTCGATCCCGTAGCGGTTGACCTTGTCGTAGAAGGTCTTGCGCGGTAGTTTCAGCGCCTCCATGACACTGCGCACCTGTCCTTCGTGGCGCTCCAGAGTTTCGCGCAGCAGGGCGTCTTCGTAGCGCGCCATCTGTTCGGCCAAACCGGGCGCGTCGGCATCGTTACCCGGCAAGCTGTCGTCGATGCCCAGCGCATAACGTTCGGCATATTGTTCCAACTCGCGCACATTTCCGGGCCAGTCGTGCTGACGCAGGTGGCTTTGGGCCTGAAGGCTGAGGCGCGGGGCCGGGCGTTTGAGGCGCGCCGCCGCCGCCAACAGGAAGTGTTGAAAGAGTAGCGAAATGTCTTCGCGCCGTTCACTGAGCGGCGGCACGCGCAGGGTCACGCCGCTCAGCCGATAATAGAGGTCGGCGCGGAACCGCCCGTCGCGCACGGCCTGCACCAGATCGATGCGCGTGGCGGCGATGACGCGGATATCGACCAGCCGTGGGCTTTCGGCCCCCTCCGGCCATACCTCGCGCGTTTCCAACACGCGCAACAGCCTCGCCTGCTGGCTAAGTGTCAGCCCCTCGACCTCATCGAGTAACAGCGTCCCCTTATGCGCCTTTTCAATGCGCCCTATCCGGCGCGGCGCACCGGGGCGCGAGCTCTGTTCGCTGCCGAACAGCTCGCTCTGAAAGCGCTCCTCGTCCAGGGCCGCGCACCCAATATGCACAAAGGCCCGGCCCTTGCGGGCACTGAGCGCGTGCAGAGCGCGCGCCACGCGGTCCTTGCCTACGCCCGTATCGCCACTGATCAGCGTATCGACCTCGGCCTCGGCGACGCGCACCACCACGCTTTTCAGATGGGTCATGACGGCGGAATCGCCCAGCAGGGGGTGGCAGCAATCCTGATCGGCCAGTTGCGCGTGGGCCTGCCGCAGGCGGCGGTTTTCCAGCACCAGTTCGCGCGTCTGTAAAGCGCGGCGCACGCTCTGACGCAGATCGTCCTGCGCAAACGGCTTCGACAGGAAATCATAGGCCCCGTCCTTCAGCGCCTGCACGGCCATTGGAACGTCGCCATGCCCGGTCATCAGTATCACCGGTAGGTCGGGGTCGAGGGCGCGGATACGGGCAAAGACCTCAATACCGTCCAGGACCGGCATCCGCACATCGGTGATCACTACGCCGGGGAAGGTCGCATCAATAGCCTTCAGCGCCTCTGCCCCGCTGGCAAAGGCTTGCACGGTAAAACCGTCGAGGCGCAGGGCCTGACTCTGCGCCGCCAGCAGGTCGGCATCGTCGTCAATCAAGATAAGGGGCGCTGTCACAGGGGTCATGTGGCTTTACAGAGGGTCAGAGTGAAGGTGGCGCCGGTCTCAGAGCTCTCGGCGCTGAGCGCCCCGCCGAAATCGCGTAGAATGTCGTGGGCGATGACGAGGCCGAGACCCAGCCCTTTGGGCTTGGTGGTGACGAAGGGGGTGAAAAGCTGCGCCAGCACCGGCGGTGGCAGGCCGGGTCCGTTATCGGCAACGCGCAAGTGCACCTGATTGCCGTCAGCGCTGAGGCTGAGGCGCACTTTCGCGTCAGGCAAGCCTTCCAGCGCCTCGAAGGCGTTTTGCAGCAGATTGACCAGCACCTGCTCCAGCCGCACACGGCTGGCCATGACCCGCAATTGCGGGTCGATGGGGTCGCAACGGAGGGTGACGCGGTGGTCGCGTAGACGGCTTTCGTTGAGCAGGATAGACGAGTCCACCGCCTCTTTCAGCGGCACGGGCTCGACCTCGCTGGAGGCCTTGCGCGAAAAGGTGCGCAATTCGCCGGTGATATGACCGAGGCGGTCGCACATGCGGATAATGGCGCTGAGATTTTCGGCAATCAGAGCCTTCGCCCCGCGCGCTGAAGGGGCCTGGCTGGCGGCCGTTTCGGCCAGTACGCGGATAGTGGCGACCGGCTGGTTGATTTCGTGGGCCACACCGGCCGTGATCTGCCCAAGACTGGCCAGCTTGTTGGCCTGCACCAGATCGGCCTGAAGGCGACTGAGACGACGCTGGGCATTGCGGCGTTCGCGGATCTCCTTCGATAGGCGGTCATTGGTGGCGCTCAGGGCCTCGGTGCGGGTGGCCACGTCGCGCTCCAGCCGCTCGCGGTATTCGGCTTCGCGCGCCGCCGACAGCCGCCTTTGCCGCAGTCTGCGCCATTGCCAGGCGCTCAGCGTCCACAGTAGGCCAAAGCCCAGAGCCGCGGT
The DNA here is from genome assembly GCF_000175215.2 of Asticcacaulis excentricus CB 48. Lineage (NCBI taxonomy): Bacteria > Pseudomonadati > Pseudomonadota > Alphaproteobacteria > Caulobacterales > Caulobacteraceae > Asticcacaulis > Asticcacaulis excentricus. Next base: position 1,182,684 of record NC_014817.1, read on the forward strand.
CAGGGTGGCAGCGATGGCGCTATCGCGCGCCGCCTGATCGCTGCTGATGATGTGCAGCTTCCAGCCGAGTCCGGGCAGGTCGATCACCGTGTCGATCTGGCGGTCCGTCAGGGCCGGGAGGGGTTTGAAGCGCCGCTCAGGGAGCGCGGTCAGAAAGACCTCGCCCGTGGGGCCCGTAACGTAGGTGTCTTCGTCCAGCCCGCTCCAGGTGGCCTCGATGGGGTCGAACTCCATCTTCACCACCACCACGCCGAGCCGCCGCCCGGAATCGGTGACGGCGCGGGCGAAAAACAGGCCGGGCTTGCGGCTGACCGTGCCCAGCGCGAACTGCGTCGCCGTGCCATTGGTCATGGCTTCGCGGAAATAGGGCCGGAAGCTGTAATTGCTGCCGACGAAGGAGACAGGCAGGGCCCAGTTGCTGGCCGCTACCGTCTGACCGGAGGCCTGAATGATATAGATGACCGAACTGCGCGTCTGGGTGCGCAGTCGATCCAGCTTTTTCGAAACGCCGTTGTAAAGCGCGGGCCGGTTGCCCAACAGCGCGGCGGTCACGTCGCTGTCGTCGCTGAGGACAAGCGCCACCGTCGCCTGTCGCTCCATCTCGCTTTGCAGGACGGCGGCGCGCAGCCGCGCCCGCGTTTCGACGTCCTCAGAGACACTGCGCAGGGCCCCGGTATAGCTCAGGCTATAGACGCCCCACAGGGCCAGAGCCAGCCCCGCCACAAAGGCAAGGCCAGCGAGGATCAGCAGAGGCAATCCAATCTTGCGCGATACAAGGAACATATGGCCATCATAAACCTTTGCGAAATTTCGCACAATGTCTGGTTTGCGTGTGTGAAATTCCGCACAAAATAAGGGCCGGTCCTTGCTATAATTTTTTACAGTTCAATGAATTAATGAAAATTGGCGAAGTTATGGGCACAGGGGTGGTGCCGGATTATGGTGAGTTAACAAAAACCACCAAAGGGTCGAGGAACACCCATGCAGATGCATATCCCTACGGACACGCTGACCCCGGCCGCGCCGCGCAAGCGTCCCTTCTACACCCATCTCTATTTTCAGGTGCTGGTCGCCATCGCACTGGGCGCGGCCATCGGGCACTTTTACCCGCAGACCGGCGAGGCGCTGAAACCGCTGGGCGACGGCTTTATCAAGCTGGTCAAGATGATTATTTCGCCGGTCATCTTCCTGACTATCGTCACCGGTATCGCCGGTATGGGCTCGCTGAAAGGCGTCGGCTCGGTCACGGGCAAGGCCTTTGCCTACTTCCTGACCTTTTCGACCCTGGCCCTGATCGTCGGTCTGATCGTCGCCAATGTGGTGCAGCCCGGTCACGGCATGAATATCGACCCGGCCACCCTGCACAATGCCAAGGTGGACGAATACGCCGCCAAGGCGCACGAAACGAGCCTGATCGGCTTCGTGATGGACATTATTCCGACGACCTTCACCTCGGCCTTTGTTGAAGGCAACATCCTTCAGGTGCTGTTTATCGCCATCCTATTCGGCATTTCGCTGATCTTCGTCGGAGAGCGCGCCAAGCCGCTGGTCACCCTGCTGGAAACCGTCAGCCACGCCATTTTCAAGATGGTGTCGATCCTGATGAAGGCGGCGCCCATCGGGGCCTTCGGGGCCTTTGCCTTCACCATCGGCAAGTATGGTATCGCCTCCATTGTCAATCTGGCGGCGTTGGTAGGTACCTTCTACGCCACCTCGGCCCTGTTCGTGATCGTCATTCTGGGCGCCGTCTGTGCCGCCAACGGGTTCTCGATCTTCAAGCTGATCGGCTATCTGAAGGCGGAGCTTCTTCTGGTGCTCGGCACCTCGTCCTCGGAATCGGCCCTGCCGAGCCTTATGGAAAAGATGGAGGCCGCGGGCTGCAAGCGGTCGGTCGTCGGCCTCGTCGTGCCGACCGGCTATTCGTTCAACCTTGATGGCACCAATATCTACATGACGCTGGCGGCCCTGTTTATTGCTCAGGCCACCAATACCCACCTGTCGCTTGAGCAACAACTGCTGCTTCTGTCGGTCGCCATGCTGTCGTCCAAGGGCGCAGCCGGGGTGACGGGCGCGGGCTTCATCACCCTGGCCGCCACCTTGTCAGTGGTGCCCACCGTGCCCATCGCCGGTATGGCCATCATTCTGGGCGTGGACCGCTTCATGTCGGAATGCCGTTCGATCACCAACTTTATCGGCAATGCGGTCGCCACGGTCGTCGTCAGCCGTTGGGAAAAGTCAGTGGATATGGACACCTTCCGCGCCGCACTCAGTGGCAAGCCCGTGATCGAGGCCGAACCGGTTACGGCCATCCACGGGGCCCCGGCCGGCGTCCAGCTCGGCGAAAAGAGCGCGGACTGATCCTCTAAGGATGGAACCTTCCGGCCGTCTCCCGGCCGTGTCCCCCCCCCTCAAGGTTCCATCCTGACTGACCCGTGCCGGTGTATCGGTTCGAGCCTTCGGCACGGGTCTCTTTTAATCCCTTCTTTTAGATGAATGCGAGACTGCGCCGCGGTTTCGCCAACGGAGACCCTCATGTCTGCGAACAGCCTCCTTTTGCCCGCCACCCTGCTTTTTGCCTCGCCGGTGGTCGCTCAGGCCGAAACGGTCAAATACTCGGCGGAAATCAAAGCGCTCAGCGACGGCATCTATCGCGGCGTCAGCCAGACCGAAGGTCGCCCACAATACACGGTGGGCGGACAGGCCGCCTATGGCAAGGTGTTTGGCGGCTTCCTGTACAAGTCGATGCGTGACCGTACGACCGGCGTCGATAACCAGACCCAGCTTCTGATCGGGTACAAGTCGAAGTGGCTGGGGAATGACGTCACGTCCCGCGCCATCTTCAAGCAGTACAACGGCACCAAAATCGGCATTGATAACGAGTTTATGGAGTATGAGATCAATGCTGCGCGCAAGCTGAACGCCCGCCTGACGGCCAAGCTCAATCTGGCCTATTCGCCGGACAACTATGGCAAGGCAAAGCAGGCGAGCTACGCCGAATGGGGGCTGGACTACAAGGTCACGCCGAAACTGACGCTTCAGGCGGCCAACGGCTTCCGCGACAATCGCGAGAGTGTGGACTACACCAGCTATCTGGCCGGGATGAGCTATGCGGTGACGTCGAAGTTTCTGGTCAGCCTGACCTATACCACGACGGACAAGGGCGATCTGGGGGCCAAATACGGCGATTCCACCTTCGTCACCCTGTCGAAGAAGTTCTAAATTTTAGATAGACTAAAGGCGAAACGCGCACCCCTCAGGGCGTCCGGATCGCCGGGACTGAGCGGCAGCAGGCTGAGGTCTGAGCCGTGGCCCTGGACGATCTGTCGCGCCAGACTGAGGCCCACCCCGGTGCCGGTGGCCTTGGTGGTAAAGAAGGGCATGAAGACCTGACGGCCATGTTCGGCCGGAATGTCGGGACCGGAATCCTCGATCACAACGGTCAGGCTGCTGTCCCCGGCGGTGGCGTGCAGGCGCACTTTTGGGTCGCCGCCCTTTTCCAGTGCCGCCTGCGCCGCATTGTTGAGCAGGTTCCCGGCGCACAGCCACATCTGATCCTCGTCCATGCGGATCAGGGCGTCTTCGGCGGGCACCTCCCATGACAGGCTGACCCCTTTGTCGCTCCATTGGGCGGTGAAGCTTTCGTGCAGCACATCCAGCCACTCCGATAGGCGCACCGCTTGCAGGCTGGGCGGTGGCAGGCGGGTCAGAGCGCGATAGGCATTGATGAAGTCGTGCAGGCCTTCGGTGCGCGCCACCACCCGCTCAAGGGCCTTTATGGCCAGTTCGCGCGATTGCGGCGTGTCATCAGCGAGCAAGTCGAGCGCGCTCTTGCTCATCGACGCGACGGGCGTCAGGGCGTTCATCAGTTCGTGGTTCAGAACGCGCAGCAGATCGCGCAGCGCCGTGGCTTCGGCGGCGCGCACATCGGCGGAAATATCAGTCAGGATGGCCAGTTGCGAGGTGCGCTCATCCTCGATCAGCTCGTTGTGCTGAACCGCAAAGGTGCGGCCTTCCCAGACGATCTGCTGCCCCGGTGTGGATAGGTCGCCGCCGTCGCCGACAAGCGTGCGGCGCATCGCCAGAGGCAGGGCATAGGCGACGCCGAACAGTTGCCGTGCGGCGCGATTGACGGCGATGATCTGTCCGTCATCGGTTTGCAGCAAAAGCGGCGAGGGGGCCTGGTCGAGCAGAATCTGAAGGCGCCGCCGCCCCAGCTCCGCCGTGAAAATGGGCGCCGGGCTGAGACGGGCGCGCAGGCGTTCACGCGCCAGATGGAAGGCCGGGCTGTTGACGCCCGCTACGGCCAGTCCGACGGCGGCCAGCCCGCAGACCAACGCCGTGGCGTAATAGGCCTGACTAAGGGCAAGCCACAGCCCGACTCCCAGGGCGAAGACGCCGACCTGCGCGATAATGCTGAGCCATATGCGATGAGATCCCATGCGTCACAGACCGTGCTTTTCCATGCGCCGGTACAGCGCCGCCCGCGTCAGGCCGAGGTCTCTGGCGGCGTGCGAGATATTGAACTGATGCCGGCTGAGCGCCGCCTTGATCAATTCACGCTCCGAGCGTTCCAGATTGAGATCCTGCGGCGGCAGGTCGGCGGGCAAGCGCGGCGGCGTATCAATCGCGGCGCGCAAGGCGGCCACCAGTCGGTCATTGTTCCACGGCTTGACCACAAAATCCTGCGCCCCCAGCCGCATGGCCTGAATGGCGATGCTCATGCCCGAATGGCCGGTGACCACCACCACCGGGAGGTGCGGAGTCTTCGCAAGTTGTTCCTGTAAAAAGGCGAGCCCCGCCTCGCCCGACGTATCGCCGCGCCGATAGTTGAGGTCGAGCAGCAGCACGTCCGGGGTCTCAGCTTCGAGCAGGGCGCGCGCTTCATCCGGCGACTGGGCGGAGCGCAAGGTGAAGCCCTGCCGCGTCAGGACCAGTTCGGCCGCGGCCAGAATATCGGGGTCGTCATCAAGGAAGACGGCGCGCGTCAGAGGGGGTGTTTCGGCTTCGGAAGGCATGTTCGGATTCGGACACCTGCGGGGCAATTTCAATCCTGATTTGAGGGCAAAAATCGACAAAAAGCAAGAAAAATGAATTATTTATATGAATTGAAAACTCTGTGTTAGCGTTTTAACATGCCCGATAACGTCCTTTCTTCCCCCACCGCCATGGACCGCAAGCGCGCCAAGCCCTGGTATCGCCGCCGTCCGTTTCAGATCACCGCCGCCACCGTCGTCATTGCCACGGCGGGTCTAGCCTTTTACCTGACCCTGCCGCAGGCGGGCACGGTGACGGTTGAGGCGGGTACCCTCGAAACGGGGCAGGTGGTGCGCGCCCCCTATCAGGACTATGTGCCGCTTCGCGCCGAAGCCGTGCCGCTCGATACGGTCTATATCACGGCGGCGACCGCCGGTCGCGTGCAGGCCGTGGCGGTCAGCGACGGCGACCGCGTGAGCAAGGGGCAGGCGCTGGTCTATCTGGTCAATCCGGCCCTGACGCTGGATGTTTCGGGGCGCGAGGCCGATATTTCGGCGCGGCTGGCCGACAATGCCAATCAGTTGATGGCGCTGAAAACGGCGCAGGAAAACCGCGAACAGGCGCTGGCCGATGCCGCCTATGCCCTCAGCCGTGCCGAGCAGGAATATCAGAAGCGTCAGACTCTGCTCGACAAGGGGTTTATCAACGCGGCAGCGGTTAAGCCCTATGCCGATGAGGTCGCCTATCAGCGTCAGCGCGTGGCGGCATTGAAGACCGCCCAGACGCCCGACGCGCAATTCTATGCCGGTCAGCGCCGTCAGGTGCAGGACAACGCGCAGGACCTGCGCCGCAATCTGGGTGAGGTGCGTCGCGGCCTGGACGCGCTGACCATCGCTGCCCCCGCTGCGGGCCGCCTGACCGCCTTCAGCCTCAAGCCGGGGCAGGCGGTGAAGGAGGGCGACGCGGTGGCACAGGTCGATTCCGAAGGCAGCTATAAGCTGCGCGCCGAGGTCGATGAATTCTACCTGCAACGCCTGTCCGAAGGGCAGAAGGCCGAAGCCAGCCTGCACGGTCAGACGGTCAGCGTCGCCGTCTCGAAAGTCTTCCCGCAGGTGACCAATGGCCGCGTGGTGGCCGAATTGCAGTTTGTCACGCCGCCACCCGCCGATCTCAAACGCGGCGAAACCGTCGATATCCGCCTGAGGCTGGGTCAGACGACGCCGGCCATTCTGGCTCCGTCGGGTAGCTGGCTGGCGGAATCCGGCGGGGCGTGGGTGTTTGTGCTCAACGCGAAGGGCGATCAGGCCAGCCGCCGCGCCGTCACGGTGGGCCGCCGCAACCCCGAACAGGTCGAAATCCTCAGCGGCCTCAAACCCGGCGAACGCATCGTTACTGCCGGGGTCTCCAACCTGCGCAATGCGCAATATCTCCACATCAAATCGGATTCGAATTCATGATTGAGCTTCAAAACGTCTCCCGCCTGTACCGGTCCGATGAGATCGAAACCACGGCCCTGCACAATATCAACCTGACCATCCGTCAGGGCGAATTCGTCGCCATTATGGGGCCGTCGGGCTGCGGAAAATCGACCCTGCTCAATACGCTGGGCACCATCGACCGCCCGACCTCCGGTGCCTATCTGTTCAATGGGGTCGATCTGGCCAAACTCAGTGAAGCGAAGCTGGCGCAGCACCGCGCCCGCCATCTCGGCTTCATTTTTCAGAGCTTCAATCTGGTCGATGACCTGACCATCTATGAGAATATCGAGCTGGGCCTGCTCTATCGTCAGGGGCAGAAGGGCTCGCGCCGTCAGGCCATAGAAACGGCCATGGACCGCGTCGGCATCGCCCATCGCGCCCGCCACTTCCCGCATCAGTTATCGGGCGGTCAGCAGCAGCGCGCCGCCATTGCGCGCGCCATTGTCGGCAATCCCGACCTGATCCTGGCCGACGAACCGACGGGGAACCTCGATACCGAAAACGGGGCGCAGGTCATGGATATCCTCAAGGGGCTGAATGCCTCCGGAGCGACTATCATCATGGTCACCCACTCGCCCAGCCACGCCGATCAGGCCAGCCGTCGCGTCGATATTCTCGACGGGCAACTTGTGGCCTCCGTCGCTCAAATGCTTTAAGTTTTAACGCACTTTTAGTCCGAAAAGTGCGTCCCACTTTTCGGAAAGTGCTTGGGAGTTTCCCATGTTACGCTCTGTCCTAATCGCCTTCTGGCGCTCCTTCACCCGGCATCCCCTCTATGGCGGCCTCAACCTTCTGGGCCTCAGCCTCGGCATCGCCGTCTTTATCGCGCTCAGCCTGCTGGTGCGCTTTGAAACCGGCTATGAGAGCTGGAGCCCCGAACGCGCCAAAATCTATACCGTAGGCACCCGCTACTTTTTCCCCGGCATGACCGATGAGGTGCGTATCGGGGCCATGGGCGGCCTGACCGAAGAACTAAAGGCCAGCTATCCGCAGTTGGTCACGGTGCGCGACTGGTCCAACCCGGTCACGGTGCACAAGGGGTCGGAGGTCTATGCCGAGCAGATCGAGCTGGTCGATCCGGAGTTCCTGAGCTTTTTCGGCGTTCCCATGCGCGAAGGCGACGCGGCCAGCGCGCTGAATGATCCCGGTAGCGTGGTCATCAGCGAGGAAAAGGCACGCAAATATTTCGGTACGGCGGACGCGGTGGGCAAGACCCTGACGCTCAGCGACGCCGAGGGGCGCAAACCCTATGTGGTCAGCGCTGTTATGCGCGACCTGCCGAAAAATGCCGATCTGAAGCTGGGCCTGATGCGGCGCATCACACCGCAGCGCACGGCGATGGAGACCAGCACCTGGCATCACTGGGGCTCGGTGCAACTTATGGCCTTCCTCAAATTCAAGGAACCGGCTGAGGCGCGCGCCTTACAGGCCCAGATGGACGCCTTTACCGACCGTCAAGTGGGCGACAGCTTCGGGCCCGGCACCAAGGGCAGCAGCCTTATGAAGCTGGTGCTGGTGCCGCTGGCCGACATGCACCTGATTGACCCCAAGCAGAAGGCGGCCATCGTCACGCTGGGTCTGGTCGGTGTGGTGGCGCTGGGGCTGGCCCTGATCAACTACGTCAATCTGGCCACGGCGCGGGCCGGCCTGCGGGCGCGTGAAGTGGCGGTGCGCAAGACTCTGGGGGCGCGTCCTTCGGCTCTGCGTCTGCAATTTCTGGGGGAGGCTCTGCTGACCCTGCTGGTGGCCTTCATTGTGGGCCTGTCTTTGGTGGAACTGACTCTGCCGCTGATCAATGCCGCCGGGGGGCTGTCGCTGTCGCTCGACTACGTGAAGGACGGGGCGTGGCTGGCCGGGCTTCTGGGCGTGGTGCTGCTGGCCGGTCTGGTTGCGGCGCTCTATCCGGCCTTTGCTCTTTCGGCCTTCAAACCGGCGCAGGTGCTGGCGTCGAGCCGCACGCCTGCGGGCGGGCGTCTGGGGATGCGCCTGCGTGAAGGCCTCGTCATCCTGCAATTCGCGGCGGTGGTGATGGCCTTTACCCTGATGCTCGGCTTCATCAAACAGATCGAGCATATTCAGTCGGCCGATCTCGGTTTCAAACGCGATGGCCTGCTGCTGGTCAATTCGATCCGCGACGTCAATATCAATGCCGCACAGCGCGAGGGCTTTCAGGCTGCGGTGCGCGCCCTGCCCAATGTCACGGCGGTCACCCTTGCCAATGCCATTCCCGGCGATCAGAGTAATGTCAACAACTCCAATATCGTCCTGCCGGGGCGGCGCGACAAGCTGACCGAATCGCCGACGGTCAACTGGTCCGTGGTCGGGCCGGGCTATTTCGAGCTGATCGGTATCAAACTGGTGGCCGGGCGCTATTTTGATCCGCGCTTTGCCGAGGATCAGATCTGGGAAGAGAACGAGTCTGAGGCCGACGCTAAAAGGCTCACCAATGTCATCGTCAGCCGGTTAACCGTGCAGCGGCTGGGCCTTAAGTCGCCACAGGCCGCTGTGGGTCAGACGGCGCGCTTTGCCGATCATTCCGTGCGTATCGTCGGTGTGGTCGAAGACGCCCGCTTCTATCATCCGTCTGAGCCCATCCCGGCCAAGCTGTACATGTTCGATGCCCATGTCTCTTACAATCCGGTCGGCTTTGTCCGCTATGCGGGCGTCAGCGAAAGCGTGATGCGCGAACGCCTGCGCAAGGCGTGGCGTCAGATCGCGCCGGACGTGCCGTTCGAAGTCACCTCCGCCTATGAGAACCTCGACAAGTATTATAAGCCCGAACGCGACCGCTCCAACTTGTTCGGGGTAGGGGCCGGGGTGGCGGCTCTGATCGGCTGTATCGGACTCTATGGTATGGCGGCGTTCAATACGTCGCGTCGGGCCCGCGAGATTGGTCTACGCAAGGTGCTGGGGGCGTCGCGCGGGCAGGTGGTGCGGCTCCTGACGCTGCAATTCCTGCGCCCCGTGCTGATCGCCAGTGTCATTGCCTGGCCTCTGGCGTGGTTGGCTCTGGGGCAGTGGCTGTCGCAGTTCGACGACGCCATCGGCATCAGCCCGCTCTTCTTCCTTATCGCCACAGCGGCGGCTCTGGCCATTGCGCTAGGGACGGTGGGGGGACTGGCACTCAGCAGCGCTTCGACCGAGCCGGGCAAGGCCCTGCGGCACCAATAAGAAGAAGGCCCGCTCCCCAACAGAGCGGGCCGTTTTTTTACGCCTTCAAAATCTTCTCTTCCGACACCTTTTCGAGCTTGGGCGTCAGGGTGTGGATGACGAGAATGGCCACCAGATAGGCACAGCCCGCGACGATGAAGATCGGCTGGTACGATTTGAAGAACTCAAGGATATACCCATTAAAAGTGGTCATCAGCATGCCGCCGATGGCGCCGGCCATGCCGCCGATACCGATGACTGAGGCCACGGCCTGTTTGGGGAAGAGGTCCGACGGCAGGGTCATCAGGTTGGCCGACCACGCCTGGTGCGAGGCGGCGGCTAGCCCGATGATGGCGACTGCGGCCCAGAGACTATCGACGAACTGTGCCGCGAAGATGGGCGTCACCAGAAGCGCACAAGCCAGCATAGTGGATTTACGCGCCGCATTGGGGGTGCGCCCGGCCTTGATTTGCTTTGACGACGCCCAGCCCCCGAAAACCGAGCCAAAATCGGCGAGAATGTAAATGGCGATCAGCGGCGGTCCGAAGGTCTTCAGATCAAGACCGTGGCGCTTGTTGAGGAAGTCTGGCAGCCAGAACAGATAGAGCCACCAGATGGGGTCGGTCAGGAACTTACCCAGCGCATAGGCCCAGGTCTGACGAAAGGTCAAAAGCTTGAACCACGAGATCTTGGCCGTAGACGCGGCGGCTTCGATGGAGGTCGTGTCGTCGGACTGAATATGCGCCAGTTCGGCGGGCGACACCTTCGGGTGTTCTTGCGGACGCCGGTACATGATCATCCACGCCACCAGCCACAGAGCTGTCACGATGCCGATGGAGATAAAGGCGGCGCGCCAGCCAAAGGCCAGTGTAATGGCCGGGACAAGCAGGGGCGTGATGATCGGGCCCATGGCAGTGCCGGCGTTGAAGATGCCGACGGCCTGCGCGCGCTCCTTCTGGGGGAACCATTCCGACACCGCCTTGAGCGAAGCAGGGAAGGCACCGGCCTCGCCAAAGCCCAGAACCGCACGGGCCACAGCAAACTGCGCGACGCTGTGGATCAGGCCGTGACCGATCGAGGCGATGGTCCAGATGGTAAAGGCTACCGCATAGCCGATGCGCACGCCGACGGCGTCGATAACGCGACCGAAGGTGAGGAAGCCCACCGCATAGAAACACTGAAACCAGAAGACGATGTTGGCATAGTCGGTTTCGCTCCACTGAAGCTCACCCTGAAGGGTAGGCTTCAAAATGCCGATCATCTGCCGGTCGATATAGTTGATGCCGATGGCGATGAACAACAGCGCGCAGATCACCCAGCGATAGCGGGTGACCGGGCCCGTCGCGGCCGGTGAGGCAGAGGCGGTCATGCGGATGTTTCCTTTTTCTCTGTGTGGGCATGGCCCCTGTGCCGGGGCTTTCTTTGTTTTGGGGCGGCTGTGACACCGGTGGCGCAGCCTATGCCTAGGTTTGCGGCCCTGAAAAGGGGCAAAACGTCCGTTGGGGAAATAAAAACGATTGCGTGCCGGTTGGTTGACCAGGATGGCGCGGCTTTAGGTGTGATCAGCTATCCGATAGCTACCGATCCGGCAAAACCACGCTGCGAATTGACTGCCTTGGTTGGCTTTTCGCATTTGACACTTCCGTTCGCCCGTGAAACGGCTATTGTTCCACAAAACATAATACAGAGAGGGAACCCCAAAATGACGTTCAGCCGTCGTGAAACACTCAAGCTATCCGCCGGTCTTTCGCTGGCCGCCCTTGTGCCGCAGGTCGCCGCCGCGCAAACCCGTCCGACCGCAAGCAACGACCTGACCCTGTGGTATCGCGAACCGGCCAATGAATGGACCGAGGCCCTGCCGCTGGGCAACGGGCGACTGGGGGCGATGGTGTTTGGCGGTATAGCGCGTGAGCGGCTGCAACTGAACGAAGACACCCTCTATGCCGGAGCCCCGTATCAGCCGGCTAATCCCGATGGTCCGGCGGCCCTGCCGGAGATTCGCAAGCTGATCTTTGAGGGAAAGTATCTGGAAGCGCAGGCGCTTATCCAGGCGAAGTTTATGGGTAATCCGATGCGGCAGGTGTCGTATCAGACGATTGGCGAGATGACCCTGACCTTCGGTCCGTCGTCCAATGCGTCGGCTTATCGTCGGGAACTGGACCTGACGAAGGCCCTGTCCACTGTTACCTATCGTCAGGATGGTGTGACCTACACACGCGAAACCTTCATCAGCCCGGTCGATCAGGTGTTGGTGATGCGCCTGAGCGCCGACAAGCCTGGCAAGGTCAGCTTCCAGTTAGGCTTTGAAACGCCACAGTTGGGGGCGGTGACTATTGAGAGCCCGCAAGAGATTGTGTTGTCCGGTCGCAATGGCGGGCACAATGGCAAGGACGGGGCGTTGCGCTTTGAAAGCCGCGTACGCGTGGTAGCGAGCGGCGGTCAGCAAAGCACCGGCACCGATGAGTTGGTCGTCAGCGGGGCCGACAGCGCGTTGGTCTTTATGGCGGCAGCGACGAACTACAAATCCTTCCGGGATGTGTCGGGTGATGCGACCGCAATCACCAAAGACCAGATTACCAGGGCTGCCAGCCGTTCGTTTGGGGCGCTTTATTCGGCGCATCTGGATGCCCATAAGGCCGTGTTTGATCGCGTCAGCGTCGATTTCGGGCGCACCGAGGTGGCCGATCTGCCGACCAATGAACGGATAGCGAAGTCGCTGACGCTCAATGATCCGGCGCTGGCGGCGCTCTATTTTCAGTACGGCCGTTACCTGCTGATTGCGTGTTCACGCCCCGGCACCCAGCCCGCCAATCTGCAAGGCCTGTGGAACGAGAAGCTGAACGCGCCGTGGGGTGGCAAATACACCATCAATATCAATACCGAGATGAATTACTGGCCCGCCGAGCCGACGGCTCTGCCGGAACTCACCGAACCGCTTATCCGTATGGTCAGGGAAATTTCGATCACGGGGGCGGAAACGGCGAAGATCATGTACGGGGCCCGCGGCTGGGTGGCGCACCACAATACCGACCTATGGCGGGCCACGGCACCTATTGATGCCGCCTTCTACGGCACCTGGCCGACGGGTGGGGCATGGCTGTGTCTGCACCTGTGGGACCGCTACGACTATGGTCGCGATCCGGCCTACCTGAGGGAGATTTACCCGATCCTGAAGGGCGCCTCACAGTTCTTCCTCGATACGCTGGTGAAGGACCCCGCCTCAGGTTACATGGTGACCGCGCCGTCGATTTCACCGGAGAACCAGCACAAATTCGGCACCTCCATCTGCGCCGGGCCGACCATGGACATGCAGATCATCCGCGATCTGTTCGCCAATACGGCGCGGGCGGCGGAGATTCTCAAAACGGATAAGAGCTTCCGGGCTGAGGTGCTGGCTATGCGTAACAAGCTGGTGCCGAACCAGATCGGTAAGGCCGGTCAGCTTCAGGAATGGAAGGACGACTGGGACATGGAGGCGGCGGACATGCACCATCGCCACGTTTCGCACCTCTATGGCCTGTTCCCGTCGCATCAGATCACCACGCGCAAGACGCCGGAACTGGCAGCGGCAGCCAAAAAGTCGCTGGAGCTACGCGGTGACATGTCCACCGGCTGGGCCATCGGCTGGCGTATCAACCTATGGGCGCGGCTGGGTGAGGGGGAGCGCACGCATAGTATCCTAAAGCTGCTACTGGGGCCTGAGCGCACCTATCCCAACATGTTCGACGCCCACCCGCCGTTCCAGATCGACGGCAATTTCGGCGGCACGTCGGGTATGACCGAGATGCTCATGCAGTCCTATGACGATGAGATTATCTTGCTGCCGGCGCTGCCAACCGCCTGGCCGAAGGGGCGCGTTACCGGTCTCAAGGCCCGCGGTGGCTTTACGGTGGACCTCCACTGGGCCGATATGACGCTGGAGCGAGTGACGATCCGCAGCGCCTTTGGCGAAAAGGCGACGCTGGTGCTGGGGGCGCATCGCCTGCCGCTGACCCTGAAAAAGGGCCGCTCGGCGAGCTTTGGGCTGCGGGATGGAGACCTTCTCAGGCTTTAATAGAGCTCGCTGGAAATGGCCTGCGCTGTCTGGCGCAGGCGGTCCAGCACCTGCGGCTTGCCCATATGACAGACCACGTGCGTCATGAAGGGCACGATCAGGGCGGCGACGGCGTGGTTTGCGCGCGCCGCGAAGATTGGCACGGCCAGATCGACGATGCCCAGCGTATAGGAACTGTCGCGCACCAGATAGCCCTGATCCTTCGCTTCACGTGCTTCGTCAAGGAAGGCGCGCAGGACGGGGCGTTCAATGCGGCCACGCATGGAATGATACCAGTTGAGCTGATCGCGCAGGGGCAGGAAGCCGAAGATCATGCGCCCGGACGTGGCCGTGGCTGCCGGGGCGCGGAAGCCCACCTTGACACCGAAGGCGGTCATGCTCTCGCTTTCTGCGCGGGCGATCGCGACGATGTGTTCGCGCGACAGGACGGTCATGTGGCACGATTGTTCACTGTCACGGGCGAGGGCACGCATATGCGGCAGGGCCGTTTCGATCAGGCTCTGGCGCGGCGGGTACAGCATGCCGAAGTCAAACAGGCGGCTCGTCATGGTGTAGCGACCGGCTATATCGCGCCGCAAATAGCCCTTGCCCTCCAGGGTCAGGATCATTCGGTAGATTTCGGCCTTGGAACGGCCGACACCTGCGCAGATCTCACCGATGCTCAGTGGGTCCGACTGCCCGGCCAAAAACTCAATAATTTCAATACCCTTCTCTAGAGCGGGCGCACTGTAGGTCGGTTCGGACATCACGATTCCATTGGCTTGCTAACAATGTGATAGCCGTTTCGCATTGCGGCGTCAAAAAAGCCTCGATGACCTTTGATCGCAGGCAAAAAAAAGCCGCGCACACGGCGCGGCCAGTTTACAGGGAGGAAACGCCCAGGAAGGGCAATCGATGCAATGCATCGAACACCTACATCATATATGTTGCGATGCGGCAATTGCAAGGCAGGACTGTGTCAAGTTCAGTTACAAATCACAAAAAGTCTGTGAGGGTTTATAACTCTACCAAGGCCTTGATCACGCCGGCTTCGGGAGCGGTCCAGCCAGGCAGGACGTCGGGCAAATCATTCAGTGCCGCGCGGTGTGTATTGAGCGAGGCTGTGGGGATCAGCCCGGCGCGGATGGCGCTCAGAACGTCTTCAAAGTCTTCGACCGTGGCGTTGCGGCTGCCCAGCAGGGTGGTTTCACGCTTGTGGAATTCCGGATCATTGAAGGTGATGTCGGCGGAGACGACCGAAATCAACACATAGGTGCCGCCGTGGCCGACATAGCCGAACCCGGCCTCAATGGCCTTCGGTGAGCCGGTGGCGTCGAACACTGCATCATAGAAGTCGCCTTCGGTCAGGACCGACAGCTCATCGCGCGTGCCGGTCGACAGTACGACGCCGTGATCCATGCCGAGCGTCTTCAGGCAGACCTCAACGCGGGTGTTTTGACCGTCGAGCACGGTGACCTCGGCGCCTTTCAGCTTGGCGAAGATGGCCGTGGCCATGCCGATGGGACCAACGCCGGTGACCAGCACGCGCTGACCGGGCTGCACCTGCGCGCGGCGCACGCTGTGGCAGCCGATGGCAAGAAATTCCAGCATGGCCGCTTCGTCGAGCCCGATGCCGGTGGCCGGGAAGACAAAGGCTTCAGGGACACTGATATATTCGGTCATGCCGCCGTCGCGGTGCACGCCCAGCACCTGGATGTTCATACAGCAGTTGGGGCGGCCCTTGCGGCAGGCGGCGCAGGTGCCGCACGAGAGATAGGGCATGATATAGACCACATCGCCGCGGGCCAGCGCCGAACCTTCCGGGGCCTCGGCCACTTCGCCCGACAGTTCGTGACCCATAACGCGTGGATAGCTGAGATAGGGCTGCGTGCCGCGGAAAATGTGCATGTCGGTACCGCAGATGCCGACGCGGCGCACGCGAACAAGCACCTCATCGGCCTGTCGCACCGGTTTGTCGCGCTGAATGCAGACCAGCTTGCCGGGACTTTCGCAGATGACCGTATCCATGGGGAACCTCGCCGTAACTCTGCTGTGTAGCTACAGCGCGTCAGGCGGAGTGTCAAATATGAAATAGAGATTTAATCGTAAACAATCGGGTGGCGGCTTTTATAATCTGTTGCCGAAAGTGTCCGGGTTTTATGTCGGACAAATTGGTCTTATCATTGCATCGTTTATTCAGATCTCTCACTATGTGAGTTGCCTAGCCGACGGACCGCGCCATGACTTCGATTACCGACCACCCCCTGCGTCAGAGTTTAAGCGACCTGATGCACGAACGCGCCTTGCCGGTGCTGACCGCGCCCGTGGCGGTGCGCAGCTGGGTTGTGCTGGTGGACGATGTTGAGCGCGCAGCCGAGGCGGCGTGGGTCGAAGGGCTGAGTGAGGCCGCTCCCGAAGATGGCCGTCTGGCGCAGATCGAGGCTGAGAGTGGCCGTATCTGGGAACGCCACGGTGAGTTTTCGACCTGGCTCGGCTATACAACGGATGCAGCGGCGCTCACGACGGCTTCTGAGCGGCTGGGCTTTGGTGTGATCCGGGGCGAGGACTTTGCATGGCTCGAAGGGGCGCCGGGGCGGGTGTTCCGCAGTGTCGAAATATCGGTGATGACCGAAGCCCCGGACGCAACGCGGCTGGGGGCTTGTCTAGCCCTTGCAACCTGCGTCAGCTGCGAGGTGTTTGACGGCCGCGCGCGTCTGTGGACCGATTTCCGTAGCCATGACAATGGGGCAGGGCGTATTTTCATCCACGATCGCGGCCTTCAGAATGATGAGTTGTCGCGTCTGTTGCAGACACTGATCGAGATTGGCCATTACCGCAAGCTCGCCCTGTTGGGCTTCGGGGAGGCGCGTGCCGTCCTCGGATGGCTGAAAGGGGCCGAGCGAACGCTGGTGGACATTACGCGTCAGCTCAATGAGGGTCGCGCCTCGCAGGAGGTGATCTATGAGCGCCTGACGGCTCTGTCTTCGGATGTCGAACAGCGCGTCAATGAGGTCGGGTTCCGGCTGGGGGCGACCGAGGCCTATGCGCGGCTGGTGGAGGACCGCCTGACCTCCTTGCGCGAACGGCGCGTCGAGGGGTTTTCGACCATGGGCGAATTTATCGAGCGGCGGCTTCAGCCTGCCATGCGCACCTGCGAAGCGGCCTCGGCGCGACTGGCGGACATTTCTGGCCGCATCGGGCGTATCGGTGATCTGCTTCGGGCGCGGGTTTCGATTTCTCTGGAGACGCAGAACCAGTTGCTTCTGCAAAACATGAACGCGCGCGCCGAGCTTCAGGTCAAGCTGTCTGAACTCGTCGAAGGGCTGTCGGTCTTTGCTCTGTCATACTACATCATCAATCTGATCAAATACGTGCTGGAGCCGCTGGTCGGACATTCACCGGCGGCGACGGCGGGCTACAGTGTCGGGGTGATTATCGTGTTGCTGGCCGCGTGGCTGTTTATCCGCCGCCGAAAGCGACGCCTGAAAGACGTTTAAAAAAAGCCGCCCGGTGAGGGGCGGCCAGTGAGACGCATCAACGGGGAGCCGAAGCGTCAGGAAGGATCAGTTTGCTTGCGGCCAGCCATCGGAGAACTGACGGCGCACGGTCGCGATATCCGGCGCGTCTTTCCAGCGGATGCCAATGTCTCGGTGTCTGGCCCCCGGTCCGGTCGAGCCGCTTTCAAAGAAGCGCGAATCCTGTGGGTGGAAGACGGCGGTCTTGGTGCCGTCGCGCGCCGTGCCGCCCATGCTGGTCCAGTGGTCGGGGTGGATGTGGGCGTCCATTTCGCAGCCGATAAACAGGGCCTGCCCCACGGCGTTGGGATCGGCGTAGCGCCCGTCCGGGAAGGTGGTCGTCGGGTGCCAGGGCCGGGCCAGAGCCACCGAGCCGTCAGGCACGCCGGCTTCGCGCGTCAGGCGCGACCGATAGACGACGAGGCCGATGGACTGGCTGAGGGGGGTGGAGGGGGCCAGCAGGAAGGAATGAAATTCACCTGGCGGAGTGAACGCGCCGCGATTACGGGTGCGCAGTTCGCTGTCTTCGATCAGCAATTGCCCGTTGCCGAAGATGAAGTCGATATTTCCGGCGATCAGGCTGTCGCGGACAATCGCCCGCTTGCCATTGGCAAACAGCGTGTCCTGATAGCCGAGCATCGCGGTCTTGCGGAACAGGACGCGGTCGCTGTCGATATCGAGCAGCACGGCGACGCCCTGCGAATTTTTGATCTTCTGCGGGTCGTCGCTAAGTCGCGCGTCGTTTCTGAGGTAATCGAAGGTGTTTTCAACCGTCAGGCCCTCGACCGTCACCTGATCGGCATTGATGGTGAGGGTAGCTGAGCCGGGCGTGCCCCAGTTGCGGCGATGGTATTTTCCCGCCGTTTCGGCCACAGCGTTAAAGTGCAGGCGCGTGCGTTTCGCCCCGGCCCCTCTCAGGCGCACCTTCGGGCGGTTGATCGTCACCTTTTCATAATAGTCACCCGCCGCCACGTCGATCACGATCCAATTGTCGCTGCTGTCCTTTTGCGCGGCGTCGAGAGCGGCCTGCACTTGGGTGAAACAGGCCTTTCGCGTACCGCAGTCCAGGCGCACCTTGAGACGGGTAGCGGCCTCTGCGGGGAGGCTCAGCGCCGCAAGGGTCAGACAGGTGACGGCGCTGGCGAGAAAGGTGGAGCGTACAGACATGAGACCTCAGTGTTCGGACAGGAAACCATCCATCAGATCGACAATGCGGCTGAACCACGGATCGAACAGCCAGATGTCGTGCGGGGCGTTGTCAAACGCGGTGTAGCGATAGGCAATGCCCTGCGCTTTCAATTTGGCCTCAACATCTTCGTGACCAGCGGTGAAGCGCGTCATTCCGCTGCTGATTACCAGCGTCGGCGGCGCGGCGGCGCTGACGTGCCTAGCGGCACTGGCTTCGCGCCAGCGGGCGGGTACCTTTTCCATCGCGCCGCCCAGCCACCGTCCGGCGGCAGAGGTGTCTCCCGCGGCGTTTTCGTATTGCAGGGCCAGCGGCGTGGTGAAGTCAAGTACGCCGTCAATGTCGATCAGGGCGCTGACCTGCGTGTCATCGCCCGCGCGGCTTTTGTAGAGGGGCGTGTCCGCCGTATAGGCGAGAAGCGCGGCCATCTGCCCGCCGGACGAGGCGCCGCCAATGGCCAGCCGCTTAGGGTCGATGCCAAAGGTCGTGGCTTGCCCCTTGACCCAGACGAGGGCGTCATTGACGTCGATCAGACCCGCCGGGTAGGGGGCTTCGGGTGACAGGCGAAACTCAGGCAGAAAGACGGCATAGCCGCGCTGCGCCAGCCGGGTGGCCAGAGCGTAGAAGTGCGATTTATTGCCCGACCGCCAGCCGCCACCGTGCACCAGCAGGATACCCTTGCCATTGGCGTGCCCGGCGACCGGCAGGAAGACGTCGATATGCAGTTCACGCCCGCCGATGCTTTTGTAGCGGCGGTCAAACAGCACCTTTTGCCCGCTCTGGAACTCGGCCACAGGCCAGCCTATGCCCGCATACTGATCCTTATAGCGCTCAAACCGCTGCGAGACGGTGTAGCTGTCGTCCACGGGGATCAGGTCGGCGGCGAGGGCGGGGGTCAGGAGCCCCAGACCCAGCACGGCGACGGTAAGGGCGGGCAAAAGCCGCATGGTTTACTCCTGTAAAGGCGGCCACCGACGGGTGCCGATGGCCGCTTTATTTTATCAGTACTTATAACGCAGACCCACAATCCACTGCGCCCCGGTGTGGGTGTATTCGCGCGTCAGATCCATATCGCCCGTATCGCCGGTGCCGTAGATGCGCTCCACTTCGTCGGTGATGTTGATGCCCTCAAAGGTCAGCGTCAAGCGCGGCGTGACGTTATAGAAGGAGGCAAAGTCCACATGGGTGGGGCCGTATTTGCGCTCCTGCACGTGACCATTGCCGCCCGGTTCGCTGAGCAGATAGTCGTCGCGCTTGTTGACCGACAGGCGCGCCCCGAAGGTCTCGGTGTCGTAATAGACGGTCAGGTTATAGGAGTTAGGCGACAGGCCCGTGGAGTCTTCGGCCGACACGTGGGTGTAGTTGGACGCGACGCCCAGCTTCGACCACGGCCCCGGTAGGAAGGTGAAGGGCTGGTTATAGGTCAGCTCGAAGCCCTTGACGCTGTTGCCCTTATCGCTATTGACCGGGATGGTGAAGGTGTAGGGCACCTTGGCCGGATCGGCATTGTAGGAGGTGTCGTACAGCGGGTCGGCATAGATGGCCGGCCAGAAGGACGGGTCGATCATCTGACTGACCACATCCGTCTTCAGTGAGCGCACAATGTCCTTATGGAAGACGGTGAAGGCCAGAAGCCCCTCATTGCCAAAATACCATTCAACACCTAAGTCCACATCGTTCGACTCATAAGGCTTCAGCGACGGGTTGCCGACATTGCCCACGGTGCGCGTGGTGTAGCCGAAGACCGGCCCCGCGATATTCAGCGAGCTGAGGCCCGGACGCGTCAGGCTGCGGCCATAGGAGGCGCGCACCACCAGGTCGCTGCGCACGTCCAGCGCCGCATTGATCGAGGGCAGGTAGTTGTCGTAATCGACATTGACCTCAACCGGCGTGCCGCTGACCCGCGCTTTGGAGCTGACCTTGGTCTTGACGTAGCGCAGACCGGCATTGGTGCGCAGGCGCATCCCGGCGATGTCGTATTCGGCGTTCAGCTCGCCATAGGCCCCCAGGGTTTCTTCGCCTACGGTCCAGCCTGCGCCGGTGTTCTCCGTATAGCCGCCCTTGATGATGCCTGCGGCGGCAATGGCCTCAAAATCGGCGACGCGGAAGGGCAGCAGGCCCGGCCCGTCCAGCCCCTTGCCGAAGTTGGAGACGGGGAAGGGACGGGTATAGTTCGACGGGTCGAAGCTGGGTGTCGCACCCAGACCTTCACCATAGCTCACCTTGCGGTCATTATAGCTGAGACCGGCCTTCAGCGACATGTTGTCGGCATTGTAGGTGGCGTCAAAGCGCGAGGTGAAGTTTTCCTTCTTCACCGTATTGATGCGATTCGAGGCCGTCAGGGCGTTGATATAGTTGCTGGCCTTGTTCGGATCATAGGTGCCGAAGCTGATGCTCGGCACATAGGCATTGCCGCTGTAGTCATAGGCGTAATAGTGCGGCACCGAGCGATAGTAGAAGCGCAGTTCGGTACGGTCGGCATCGTCCACCGCCGAACCGGCCATGGCGTCCAGCGTCAGGCGCTCATTGACCTTGAAGCGGCCGGACAGGACGACCTGATCGAAGGTCGATTGCGAGTCCTGACGACGGCTTTCGTACCATGAGGTCACATCATTGAAGGCGGCGGCGACCAGGGTCTTGCCGTCGGCTCCGATCTTGA
Organism: Asticcacaulis excentricus CB 48; assembly: GCF_000175215.2. NCBI lineage: Bacteria > Pseudomonadati > Pseudomonadota > Alphaproteobacteria > Caulobacterales > Caulobacteraceae > Asticcacaulis > Asticcacaulis excentricus. Next base: position 1,203,679 of record NC_014817.1, read on the forward strand.
ACGACAGCGGCGTCTGGCCCGTAAAGTTACCGGCGGTGCCGTGCGTCAGCAGCCACTCCATCGAATTATAGCTGTCGCGGTCATTGGTCAGTTCCGAATGCAGCACGTCCAGCGTGATCAGGGCGTTTTCGGTGGGCTTATATTGCAGCGAGCCGGTGACGCCGATGCGCTTTTGATCATTGCCGAAATAGTCGGCGCGCGGCAGGCGCGGGGCCCACAGACAGTCGAGCGCACTGGCGGCCCCGCAGGCCTTCGGCGTACCGCTTACGGTCGGGTTGCTCTTGGCCCACGAGTCGCCATTGGCGTAGGGTGAGGTCCAGCGCACGCTGGAATAACCTTCCTGATGCACGGTGCGGTTGGAGGCCGCCACGGAGAGCAACGCCCCGAACTTTCCGTCGGCAAACGTCTTGCTGACCAGCAGGGCGACGCGCGGATCGGCCTTTCCGTTCAGGGTGTTGTAATTGGCCTGCGCCGAGGCGGAGACAGTGAAGTCGTCGCGGAAGTCGAACGGGCGCGCCGAATAGAGATTGACCGTACCGGCAATGCCGCCTTCTTCGGTCGAGGCCTTCTGTGACTTTTCGATGTCGATGCGGTTGAACAGCTCGGAGGCAAACAGGTGGAAGTCGAAGGCGCGGCCCGCATTGAGGGTGACGCCGCCGCTGTCGAGGCCGTCGCTGCTGGCCGGGACCTCCATGCCGTTCAGGGTTGTGCGCGTAAAGTCCGGACCGAAGCCGCGCAGGGTGATATTGCGCCCTTCGCCGCCTTCGCGCGACATGGCCACGCCCGGCACGCGCTGGATGGATTCGGCGAGGTTGAGGTCCGGCATCTTGCCGATGTCTTCGGCCACAATGCTTTCGACCGCGTTGGCGGCGCGACGCTTGATGGCGCGGGCCTTGCTCAGCGAACCGCGGATGCCCTTGACCACGACCACGGTTTCTTCCGGGGCGGCGGCGGGCTCGTCAGAGGCGGTGGTGTCGGCCGCATAGGCGGTGCGGGTGATGGGGATCGCGTTGTCACGCACCGCTGGGATCTGCTCGGCCAGCACGATGATGCCATTGGCGCGGGTAACCGGTGTCAAATTCGTGCCCGCCAACAGGCGCGACAGGCCTTCGCGTACCGGCATATTGCCCTGAACGGCGGCGGTTTGCTTGCCCTTGACGACCTTTTCCGGCGCCATGAGCTGGATATTGGCCTGTTGGGCGAACTGGGGGATGCCGCGTTCGGCCGCCTGAGCCGGGACATTGAACGACTTGACCGCGTCCTGTGCCTGAGCGGGCACGGCGGAAACCATAAGCAACGTGCCGCCGGCGAGCAGCAACGGGCCATTAAACGCGCGCATAAATGCATTCGTCATCAGAATTTTCCCTGTAGAAGCGCCCCGTGGTGCGCATTATTATTATTGAAGGCCGCGGTTATATTAAATTTTGGCCTTCCTGAATTACGATGTCTGGCAAACGGAGTTCCGTATGCGGCGTATTTATTTTTTTTTACCGATCAGGATGGCCTTGTCAGTCTTGTGGATATTTGCGCCGAAAGCTTCGACCACGGCTCCGGAGAAGGCCTCCGGATCATTAGCGCTAAGCCGTCCAATCAGGCGCTCGCGCCCCAGAGCCTCGTCCTCAATGACGATCTGGATGCGGTTATACCGATTGAACTCCGCCGCCACCTGCGACAGAGTCTTGCCGTTCAGCGCAATCTGCCCTTCGCGCCACGCCAGATCGCTGTCGATGGCGTCAGGGGCGTGGACGATCTTGACCGGCTGATGCTCACGCAGGACGGTGCGTTCCCCGGCGTGCAGCAGGGCGGCCTTGCGACCATCGGCCACCGACCAGGCCTGCACCGTGCCCTCGGTCACCAGCACCTCAACCCCGTCAGGGTGCTTTTTGACCGAAAAGGCAGTGCCGACGGCCTTGATGCGGCTCTGACCAGCGGTGACAATAAACGGGCGCTGGCGGTTGTGCGCCACCTTGAACCACGCCTCGCCCTCGATTAGCTCGATACGGCGCTCGCTTTCGGCCATGTCGATGCGCAGACGGCTATCGGTATTCAGTGTGGCGATCGAACCGTCGCTCATGGGCAGTCGGCGGATTTCGCCCATATGGGTTATGGCCTCGTCCTGCCGCAGGGCAAAGACGGCCAGAAGACTGGCGGCGATCAGCCCGCCGCCGGCCGCCGCAGCGGTCAGAAGACGCCGGCGTGACGGGAGGGGGAACAGACGGGCGGCCTTGTCCTGCCACTGTGCGGACGGCCCCAGCGCCTGCGCGCGTGACAGGCTGTGCCAGCCGGCCTCCGCGCGCAGCAGCGCCCCGCGCCGCCGCGGATCACCGGCCAGCCATGCGTTCAGCGCCGCCGCGTCCTCCGGCGAGAGCGGACGTGGCTTGACCGCCCACAGGCTGGCGGCGCGCTCGATCTGCTCGCTAGTTTCGACCGGCGTCGGTGCCACGCATAAACTCCTTTCGGGGCTGGAGACGGGGTTCGTCTTCGGCCATTGCCTTCATGATCAGACGCAGCGCCTTGGCGGCGTCATTTTCCACCATATGCTCACTCAGGCCCATACGGCGGGCGATTTCCTTTTGCGGCAGACCTTCGATCTTGCGCATTTCGAACACCCGACGGCAGCGCGCGGGCAGGGTGGCGATCACCCGCTTCAGACGCGCCAGATCGGACCGGGCAACGCTGACCTGCTCCGGCGAGGGCAGGTCGCTCATGACCTCCAGCCGGTCAATTTCGTCCACACTTTCGATACGCACGATGCGCGCCCGCCTCAGCCGCATCAGAGCGATATTTCGTGCCACCGTGAAAAAGTAGGCGCGGGGCGAGGTAATGTGCTCGATATGGCTCAGTTCCGCCATGCGGCAGTAGGATTCCTGAAGAATATCCTCGGCGTCGTCACGCCCCAACCGGGCACGCATCAGCCATGCCCGCACATCCGCCTCATGAGGCAGGATCTGCGAAGCCACCCAGTGAATAATGTGATCCGGCGCGGACTCCATTCAGGCCTCCCGATACTATGATGCCTGAGCGGACGACTTCCGTAAATTTAAGTTCCCTTTTTGGGAAATTACCCTTAGCGCAGCGCCACCTCGTAGGAGGCCTGTGTCTGGGCGGCGATGTATTCGAGTGTCACATCGGGGGCCAGTTCGACCAGGATAAGGCCTGAGCCATCGGGCTTGACCTCGAATACCCCCAAAGTCGAGATGATCAGATCGACCACGCCGGCTCCGGTCAGGGGCAGGTCGCAGCGTTTCAGCACTTTGGATTCGCCGTGTTTGTTGGCGTGTTCCATAACGACCACGACCTTTTGCACCCCGGCGACGAGGTCCATCGCCCCGCCCATGCCCTTGACCAGCTTGCCCGGGATCATCCAGTTGGCGATGTCGCCGTTTTCGCCGACCTCCATCGCTCCCAGAATGGTCAGGTCGATATGGCCGCCGCGGATCATGGCGAACGAGTCCGACGACGAGAAATAGCTTGTTTCGGGCAGTTCGGTGATGGTCTGCTTGCCCGCATTGATCAGGTCGGGGTCGACCTCATCCTCATAGGGGAAGGGGCCCATGCCCAGCATACCGTTTTCTGACTGAAAGGTGACGGTCATGCCCTGCGGGATGTGGTTGGCTACCAGGGTCGGGATGCCAATGCCCAGATTGACGTAGAAACCGTCCTGAAGTTCTTTAGCGGCGCGCTCAGCGAGTTGGTCACGTGTCCAGGGCATGATCAGGCTCCTTGTCTCTGACGCACGGTGCGCTGTTCGATCCGCTTTTCAAACGTGCCTTTGATCAGGCGATCGACATATATGCCTGGCGTATGGATGCAGTCGGGATCGAGCGACCCCACCGGCACGATCTCCTCGACCTCGGCGACGCAGACCTTGCCGGCGGTGGCCATCATCGGGTTGAAATTGCGCGCCGTCTTGCGGAAAATCAGATTGCCGCGTTCATCGGCTTTCCACGCCTTGACGATGGAGAGGTCGGCGACCAATCCCGTCTCAAGAACAAAGGTCTTCCCGTTGAACTCTTTCAGCTCCTTGCCTTCGGCAACCAGCGTGCCAACGCCGGTGGCGGTATAGAAGCCCGGAATCCCGGCTCCGCCGGCCCGAATCCGTTCCGCCAGGGTGCCCTGCGGATTGAACTCCAGCTCCAGCTCGCCCGCCAGGTACTGCCGCTCGAACTCCTTGTTTTCGCCGACATAGGACGAGATCATCTTTTTGATCTGACGCGTATTGAGCAGCATCCCCAGCCCGAAGCCATCGACCCCGGCATTGTTGGAAATGGCGGTGATCCCGGTCACGCCCGTGTCGCGCAGGGCTCCGATCAGGTTCTCCGGGATACCGCAAAGGCCAAAGCCCCCGGCCATCACCGTCATCCCGTCAAACGTCAGCCCCTCCAGCGCACTCTTCGCGTCCGAATATATCTTCGACGGCATCGGTCTCTCCCGTGTTTTTGGGTCATTCCTACGCACTCCGTCACGATTTGTCATCACCCTGCGAATAAAAAATTCATCATTTGTTGAATTTTTTATTGACCCCCTGTGACGGCCCGCCGATAGTTAAGCCCGAAGCCCCGCCACAACGCAAAGAGGGCCAAAATACAGGGAGTTTCATCATGACGGACGGGTCTCTTCGCGGGCGGACCGCGCTGATCAGCGGCTCCGTTCAGGGCATCGGGCTGGCCATAGCCGAAGCCTTTGCCAGAGCCGGGGCCAATATCGCCCTGCATGGGCTGGCCACGCCGCAGCAAGTCGATGCCGCCACCGATCATATCCGCCGTCTGGGGGCGCAGGTGCGCTTTTTCGAAGGGGATCTGCGCGACCGGACGGCCATTGACGGCCTGATGGCGGCGGTGTGGGATTGGGGCGGCGGCATCGACATAGTGATCAACAATGCCGGGGTGCAGAAGACCCTGCCCTTTGCTCAGATAGATGATGCGACCTGGGATATGGTGTTGTCGGTCAATCTGACGGCGGCCATGGCAACCATGCGCTATGCCTTGCCGCGCATGGCGGCGCGCGGCTTCGGGCGCGTCATCAATATCGCTTCGGTGCACGGCCTTGTGGCCTCGGTGGAGAAGGGGCCCTATGTGGCTTCGAAATTCGGACTCGTCGGCCTGTCCAAGGTGGCGGCTCTCGAATATGCGTGCAGCGGCGTGACCATTAATTGCCTGTGCCCCGGCTGGACCGAGACGGCCCTGATCGAACCGCAGATACAGGCGCGCGCTGCGGCTGAAGGGGGTGATCGTCAGGCAGGGATTGCCGCGCTTCTGGCTGAAAAACAGCCCTCGCAACGCATGAGCGCCCCGGAAGAAATCGCGGCGCTGGCCCTGTGGCTGTCCTCGCCTCTGGCCCACAATGTGACAGGCACGGCCATCCCCATCGACGGGGGATGGACCGCGCAATAGGCTATTAATCCACCCAGTCGCGGCGGATGCGCAGCGAGGCGAAGAATAGAAGGATCGCCGCCATCACGTAGAAGCTCAGGCCCGCCAGAAAGGCGTACTTGATCGAGGCGTCGCCATAGAGGGGCTTCAGATAGTCCGAGGCCGCGCCGAAGAACCACGTCCCCACCGCAATGCCGATCAAGTTGTTGATCAGCAGGAACAGCGACGAAATCATGGTGCGCGAATGGCCCGGGCCCAGATGCTGAACCGCCGTCAGCACCGGCCCCAGCCACATCAGGCCCAGCGCCTGCGGCAGCAGGAACAGGGCAAAGGCCGTCTCCGCCGTGGTGGCCAGCACGCCCAGTGCATAGAGCGGCACCGAGATGACAAAGGCCACGCAGGGGATCAGCGGATAGGCGCGCTTTGACTTTTGCCCCAGCTTGTCGCCCAGAACCCCGCCCAGCGCCATGCCGGCCACGCCGCCGATGAACAGCAGCGCCGCCAGAAACCACGAGCGCGACACGAGGTCGAGGTGCAGCGAGCGCGACAGGAAGGTCGGCAGCCAGTACATGAAGCCGTAGGAGACCATGGACGAACAAGCGGCACCGAACGACAGGAGCCAGAAGGTCGGCTTGGCAAAGGCCAGCCTGCACGCGGCGATAAAGCCCAGCGGCTTGCCCGCAGTGGCGTCATAACGCCCGCGCGGCGGGTCCTTGACCATCAGGCGGAACAGCGGCGCGATCAGAATGCCCGCCAGCCCGATGGCAATAAAGGCAAAGCGCCAGTCCACCTTCGCCGCCAAAAGCCCGCCGAACAGCACGCCGGCGGCGGAGCCGACCGGGATCCCGAACGAATAGATGGCCAGCGCCTTGGCCCGCTGTTTGGGCGGGAAATAGTCGGCAATCAGGCTGTAGGCGGGGGCGACGCCGCCCGCTTCGCCGACGCCGACGCCCATGCGGGCGATAAACAGATGGGTGAAGTTGTGCGCCAGACCGCACAGGGCGGTAAAGCCGGACCAGACGGCCAGGGCTGTGGTCATGATCCACACGCGCGAGGTGCGGTCGGCCAGCCAGGCCACCGGAATGGCCAGGGTGGTATAGAGCAGCGCAAAGGCCAGCCCCCCCATCAGCCCCAGTTGCGTATCACTGAGGCCCAGTTCCTGCGCGATGGGGTCTTTCAGGATCGAGATGATCTGCCGGTCGAGGAAGTTGAACGTATAGACGACGATCAAGGCAAACAGGGCCAGATAACGCCCCTTGATCGGGGCCGCGTCGGGGGTGGGGCTGGACATTGGAAACCTTGGAAAAAGGAACCTCTCCCCCGTAGGGTGCCACGGGGGAGAGGTCAGGATACAGACCTTAATCTATTGTCTAGTAACGATATTCCAGAGTAAGCGTCACGGTACGCGGCGCGCCGTAGAAGGCCGACACCGAGTTGCCGAACAGCGGCGAGACGCTGCTGGGGAAGTTATAGCCGCCCGTGCGGTAGCGCTCATCGCCGAGGTTGCGGCCATAGAGGCCGACCTTGTACTTGGCACCCGGCGCGGTCCAGGTGACGCCCATATCATAGAGCCAGTAGGCCTTCTGATCGAGGGCGGCATTGGCCGCTTCGAACATCTGCATGTCGGAGCGGTAGCTGGCCTGCGGCGACACCACTAGCGAGCCACCAAAGGCGTCCGTCTTATAGGTCAGGCCGAAATTGTTGGTCCATTCCGGCGTCATCTGGAACTTATAGACCCCGGCCAGATTGACATAAGACGCGGTCAGCACGTTGTAGCTGATGAATTCGTCGAAATCTGCGCCCGTATAGCCGAGAGCGAAGTTGCCGGTCAGCTTGTCCGAGAAGCGCAGCGTGCCTTCGAATTCCGCGCCGCGGATCGACGCCTTACCGGCGTTTTCGACCTGAGACGCCACTGTCGCGCCCACCGGGGTCTGACGCGTGATCTGCATGTCGTCATACTTTGAATCGAAGACGGCGAAGGTAAAGTTCATCAGGCCGTCAAAGGTGGTGCCTTTCAGGCCGATTTCCTTGCTGAGAACGGTTTCCGGGTTGTAGCCATTGACGGTCGAGGGCGTCAGGATGACGTCGCCGCGCATGTCGAACCCGCCCGATTTGAAGCCTTCGGAGATGGCCGCATAGCCGGTCAGGGCCGGGCTAAAGGCGTAGGACAGCGAGACGCGCGGCGTGAACTTGTCGAACGATTTGTCGTTGGAGTAGTTCGAGCGCAGCAGGGTCACGGCTCCTGTGCCGCCGAAGACAGGCGAGGGGGCCCCGGCATAGTTGGCGCGATAGACGGTGCCGCGCTTGTTGTCCTTGGTGTAGCGGCCCCCGAACGACAACGACCACTTGTCCGTCAGCTTGTAGTTAAAGTCGGCAAAGGCGGCGATGGAGTTGGTGCGCACCTTGCCCTGGGTCAGGGTGGTGGCCAGATTGCCGAGGATGGTGGTGTCAAACGCACCCGATGCTGTGCTGTTGAGATAGAAGAGGCCGGCCACCCACGACCAGCGCTCACCGCCATAGGTGAACTGAAGCTCCTGCGTGGCCTGCGTGTCTTCGTACTTGGCCGGCACGTCCATAAAGCCGCCCGGCGTGTTGTCGAAGTCGATCTTGGTCGCTGTTTCGCCCGAACGCACGGCCGAGATCGACTTGAAGGTCAGTGTGTCCGAGACCTTATATTCCGCCGTCAGCGACACGCCGTCGGTTTCGACCTTATTCTTGTCACCCAGACCCGCATAGGTATCATAGGGATCGGCCGGGGGCGTGTTCCAAACAGTCTGAGTGCCGGTGTACAGCGGGCCACCGACCGAGTTCAGGGCCGGGGTTTCGCGGTGGCCGTGACGGGCATTGGAATCGTCCTGCGTGCGGTCATAGGCCAGACGCAGAGACAGCTTGTCCGTCGGGTTGTATTCGGCGCTCAGGCGGACGGCGGTGACGTCCTTGTTGTAGTGCTCAGCGCCGGTGAACAGGTTCTTGCCGAAGCCGTCGCGGTTATATTTGGCAATCGCCGCACCGACGGCGAACTGATCCGTCAGGGGGATCGAGCCGGTCAGAACGAGGTCGCGCTGATTATAGCTGCCCAGCGAACCGCGCGCCATGAAGGTAGGCGAGGTCATGTCCAGCGGTTTGGTGACGTATTTGATGGCGCCGCCGATGGTGTTGCGGCCATAGAGGGTGCCTTGCGGGCCGCGCAGCACTTCGACGCGCTGCACGTCATAGATGTCGAGCACGGCACCTTGCGGACGCGCCACATAGACGTCATCGACATAGAGGCCGACGCCGGGTTCAAAGCCCCACAGCGGGTCCTGCTGACCGACGCCGCGGATAAAGGCAATCAGGGTCGAGTTGGAGCCGCGCGCCACCTGAAGCGTCATGTTGGGGGCCTGCTGCTGGAGCGCGGTGATGTCCTGCGCGCCGGTCTGGTCCAGCTTGGCCGACGAGAAGGTGGAGACGGCGATCGGCACGTCTTTCAGGGTTTCGGCGCGGCGGCGGGCGGTGACGACGACGTCGGTCACCTCATCGGCCGAGGCGGCGGGTGGGGCGGTTTGGGCAAAGGCCTGCGGCGCGGCGAGGGCCAGAAGCGTGCCGAGGCTGGCCACAGAGGCCATCAGCAAGGGTTTGAAGGTCTGTTTCATGGGGTTTCCCTGTAAAATTATAGTTGAAACGCGTACTTGAGACGGCAGTGGCCGACGCCCGGATCAGGGGCGCAGGGCCTGTTCCCGCAAAAAGGCATGGATGGCCGACAGGGCCACGGGTTCGTCCAGCAGAGGCGCGTGGCCCCGGTCGGGCACGGTGACGGTGCGCGTCTGCGGGTGGGTGTCGCCCATGCGCTGCAAGGTCTCTGCCGACAAAAGATCAGACAAGGCCCCGCGCAGAGCCAGGATGGGGATGTCTTTCAGCCCCGCCCACAGGTCCCACAGTTCGGGCGGGGCGACGGCCTGACTGCCCGGTGCCATGCCCGCCGCGATGGCCGGATCATAGGCCGGGACGGGGCGGCCTTCGACCTCGACATGGGTGCGGCGCGCAAAGGCCAGCCAGTCATCCGGACCGAAACCGGGGAAGGCGTCGGCATTGATCAGGCGGGTGTTTTCCGCCGCATCGGCCCAGTTGGTGACGGGCTTCCCTTTGCCGACATAACCGCGAATGCGCTCCAGCCCTTCGGGCGACAGCTTCGGACCAATATCGTTGAGGACGATACCGCGCACGCGCTGCGGCGCGGTGGCGGCCAGCAGCAACGAGATCAGCCCGCCCATAGACGTACCGATAAAGGTGGCGCGTTCGATCCCTAAATGCGCCATCAGGGTCAGCATGTCCTGCACATAGACGCCCAGCGCATAGTGTGCGGGTTCACTGTCGTAGTCTGAGCGCCCGCGCCCCCGTTGATCCGGAATGATAAAGCGATGATCGGCGGGCAGGCTAGCCATCAGCGGTTCGAAATCGGCGCTGTTGCGCGTCAGGCCGTGCAGGCAGATGACCACGCGCTCAGTCTTCGGATTATAGTCGCGGGCATGGAGGCTCAGGCGTCCACTGCCCAGCGAATCCGCGCCGCTGCGATAGGTCACGTCGTCGTAGGTTAACCCTGCCGACATGGCATTGTGTCCTGTGTTGTTTTTCCCGTGTAGGTCCGGTCTCTTGGTGTGGACCGGTCGTCTGAGAATTTTTCAACGGCCGTTGAATGTCAAGCCGCTAAATTCAATTTCCGTTGAAATTAACCCTGATGTGGCCAAATCGGCGCACTTGATTTGGCTTGTCTTTCGCCGGGTGAGGGATGCGGAGCGGGGCTTTCGCAGACGAACGCAGGGCAAACGTTTTCCTTTTCGCCATCTGTGTGCCTGTGTTAGACGGAGCCATTGTCGAATCTCATCCTGTGGATACATGCCGCCCGACTCTGCCCCTGAACCGACCGTCAAAAGCCCCAAAGGCCGCCGCAAGGTGTCGGATGCGCCGTCGCGCCGCGATCTGGTGCTGGATGCGGCCGAGGCCCTGTTTTCACAGCACGGTTTTGACGGGGTGACAGTGCGTCAGGTGGCGCAGGCGGCGGGCGTCGATGTCGCCCTGCCCAACTATTATTTCGAGTCCAAACAAGGTCTCTATGACGCGGTGTTCGGGCGGCGGGCTTTGGTGCTCAATGACCGGCGTGAGGCGGCCCTGCGCCTGGTGATGGAGAGCGCAGAGGCCCCCACCCTGGAGTCCATTCTGCGCGCCTTTATCGTGCCGGTGCAGACCATGCACGCCGCCGCCGATCCGGGCTTTCGCAACTATTGCCGGCTGGTGGCGCAGGTCAATTCGTCGGGCGTGCTGGCCCCGATGATGACCACGCATTTCGACCGCCTGATCCTCAAATTTATCGACGCCCTGCGCCGCGTCCTGCCGCACGTCGCGGACCGTGAGCTGTACTGGGGCTATCACTGCCTGTCGGGAGCCCTGACCCTGACCATGGCCTCGACCGGGCGCATCGACCACCTGTCGAACGGCCTGTGCCGCTCGGACGACGCCGAAGACGCCTATGAGCACCTGATCAGCTTCAATCTGGGGGCATTTCAGGCCATGGAAGACCGCGCAAAGGCGGCCGTCACGCCGTAAGTTCCACGGCTGTTGAATTTCTCGTTGCGCCCGGCAGGGGATGCGGTCATGCTCCCTATAAAACAACACCGGGAGACGCCACATGAAACGCCTGCTGCCTGTTCTGACCGTCGGAGCCTGCCTTATGACCACGCCGCTGGCGGCTGAACCCATCGTGCCGACGCCTGTGGAAGCGCAGGCCGTGGCCTTCATGCAGCAGGATGAGGCGTGGTTTATCGCCCACCTCAAAGGGCCGCGCGAAGTGTCTGAGGGACACGCGCTGGACCCGCGACTGCAATATGTGCTGGAAAATGTGACGCGACCGGCGGCGACACCGGCGGTCAAGGCGCAGATGCGCGCCGTCTATGCCAGCGAGGCCGGTCGCAAGGCCACACGCGCCGCGCTCGACCGTTACTGGGCGACGCGCACCGCGCCGGTCGAAGGGGTGCTGGCCAGCGACCGCACCCTCCCCACGCGCAGCGGCGACATGCCTGTGCGTATCTTCGTCCCGGCGGCCTTGCAGGGCGTCAAATCCGCCCCGGTTCTGGTCTATTATCACGGTGGCGGTTTCATGTTCGGCAGCCTGAACGCCTTTGACCCCAGCCTGCGGGCGCTGGCGCGCGACCTGAAGATGATCGTGGTCGCCCCCGGCTACCGTCTGGCCCCCGAACACCCGTACCCGGCGGCGCATCAGGACGCCGAAGACGCCTGGAAATGGGTGGCGGCGCACGCGGCCGAGTTCGGCGGTGATGTCAAACGCCTCAGTCTTGGCGGCGACAGCGCCGGGGGCACACTGGCCCTGTCGGTGGCGCTGAAACAGAAAAAGGCGACAGTCCGTCCGACGGGGCTTCTGCTCTACTATCCGGGGGTGGATCGCATGAACAGCTACCCGTCGATGACGGAGCTGGGCAGCGGTTACGGCCTCGATGCCGATAGTCTGGACTATCTGGCGGCGCAGGTCTATCCGGCGGGCAGCACGCCCCCCGCCGAAGACGCTTCGCCGATGCAAGCCGATCTGAAAGGCCTGCCCGCCACGGTGGTCGTCACTGCCGGTTTCGATCCGCTGAAAGACTCGCAGCGCGCCTTTGCCGATAAGCTGAGCGGGGCGGGGGTGGCGGTCAAACGCTTGCACTACCCCAGCCTGATCCACGCCTTCCTGCAAACCACAGCCTACGTGCCCGACGCGCAAAAGGCGCAGACGGAGTCGGCGACGCTGTTTGGGCAAACCCGGAAATAGCTCTGACGTCAGAGTTTATTCCCGCGGGATAGGATCGTGGATTTGATGGCGCTGACGATTGCAAAGTCGTGTTCGCGGTATAAGTGTAACCGGACTGGTTTTTCTTCGAATCGGACAGGACATGCCTAGCTATATTTCAAAGCGCGTCGCGGACCCTGCCCGGCAGGCGGCGATGGAAGTGATCGCCAATCAGTTCGGGCGCACCCACGCGCGACACCCGCTCATGGAAATCCTGCGTCAGATTGTACCTTTCGACAGCTTCGCCATGTCCGGTCTTGCCTTTTTCGGGCTGGGGGTCGGTCGCGGCGTTATGCTGGCTTCGGATATGCCGGAAGAGTTTATCCGTTTGTTCCTCACTGAAAAGCTCTATCATCAGGACCCGATGTCCTACCTGATGACGGCGGAGCGGCATTGGGGCAGCTGGCATGATCTGGGGCCGGATGTTCTGACCGGCCCCGGCGTCGAGCGCATCCGGCAACTGGAGCGGCGGTTCGACATCACGGCGCGCAGTGCCGTTGGTTTCTTCAATGGCGAACAGCGCTTTGGTGGCGTGACCTTCTGCCGGAGCACGCCGTTTAGTGATCACGAAAAATTCATCCTCGAAATGACGACGCGCGTGGTGCATGCCGAACTGTCGGATCAGCTTCTCAGGGCCATGAATCAGCATTTGGGCCTGTCCGATGGCGAACTGGCCTGCCTCAAACACTTTGCCGACGGCCTTGAAGTGCCCGCCATTCATCAGGTGACTGGCTATACCACCGATACCATCTATACCTATGCCAAGTCGGCGGCGAAGAAGATGGGCGTGCGCGGTCGCACCCATGCGGTGGCCGAAGCCTTACGCCGTAAGGTGATCGCCTGAGCGGTACCCATATAGCGAGACGTAAAGACCCCACTAACTATAATGGCGTTATCGTGGCATTAAGGTTTGTGCCCCAAAATTAGACTCAGTGATGCATCAGAGGCCGGAAAGAGCTTTGAAGCGGCGGTAAATTGAGGCTGAGCGGATGCCATGTCCGCACAAGGATAGGGTGGATTAAAGTGTTTTTCGGTTCAAACACCAGCTTGGATAAAGCTGTAATTGACGCGTTGGATACGTCGCAGGCGATCATCCAGTTCACACCGGACGGCAAGATTATTTCGGCCAATGCCAATTTTCTGGCGGCCGTGGGCTATAGCGAGAGAGAGATCATCGGTCAGCATCACCGTCTCTTCTGTCTGCCCGACTATGTGCGGTCGGAGGCCTATCGCCATTTCTGGAGCGATCTGGCTGCCGGACGCTTTCAGGCGGGCGAATTTAAGCGCATCGGCAATAATGGCAAGATCGTCTGGCTTCAGGCCAGTTATAACCCCGTCAAGGACAGAAGCGGCAAGGTCGTGCGCGTCCTGAAAATCGCCGCTGACATCAGCGAGGCCAAGGCGAGATCCCTCGATCACGCAGGCAAGGTCGAAGCCATTTCCCGCGCGCAGGCGGTCATCGAATTCACGCCGCAGGGCGAGATTGTGACCGCCAATGACAATTTTCTCAAGACCCTGGGCTATAGCCTGAACGAGATCGTCGGTCAGCACCACCGCCTCTTCTGCGAACCGCAATACGCACAATCGCCGGAATACCGTCAGTTCTGGGAGCGGCTGGCCCACGGTGAGTTTCAGGCAGCCGAGTACCGCCGTCTCGGCAAGGGCGGCAAGGAGGTCTATATTCAAGCCTCGTATAATCCCGTCTTTGACGACACCGGCGCGGTTATCAAGGTGGTCAAGTTCGCCACAGACACCACCGAAGCCGTCAAGCGACGTCTGCGCAATGAACAACTGAGTCGCGAAGTGGATCGTCAGCTGAACGGCGTGGTCAAACAGATGGTCGAAGCGACGCAGATGGCGGCGGTTGCCTCCACGGCCTCGACGGAAACCGGTTCGGTGGTCAATGCGGTGGCGGCGGCGTCGGAAGAACTGAGCGCCAGCGTTAAGGAAATTGCCGGCAATATGGGTCAGGCGCGCGAGAGCGTCGAAGGTATCTTCCGCCATGCCGAAGACGCCGGACACTCGGCCAGCGCGCTCAACCAGTCCGCCGCCTCGATGAACAATGTGGTCGAGATGATCCGTGAAATCGCCAGCCAGATCAATCTGCTTGCGCTCAATGCCACCATCGAGTCGGCGCGCGCGGGCGAAGCGGGCCGGGGCTTTGCCGTCGTGGCGTCTGAGGTCAAATCGCTGGCCAATCAGGCGGCGCGCTCCACGGAGACCATCTCGAAAGAAATCGCCAGTATGCAAACGGTGACGACCGAGGTGGTCGGCGCGCTGGGCATTATTACCTCCAGCATGACGGCGGTGATGGACAATGTCGCCGGTGTCGCCTCGGCCATCGAGCAGCAAAACGCCGTCAGCGCCGAAATATCAGGCAATATGCAGGCCGCGGTGACCGCCGTGCACGAGATCGATCAAAAGCTCAGCCACCTGAGCACCACCTTTAACGACGTGACGCAAGCCTCTGAAGAGGTGAAGGAAAATGTCGAAGCCCTGGTGGCGTAGGTTTTAGTAAGCGTACAGTCAGCGTAAAGAGGCCGCCCGGCGACGGGCGGTTTCGTGCGTTCAGCGTCCGGGGAACTTCAATCGAAACGCATTGGCCACCACGACCAGCGACGAGGCCGACATGGCAATCGCGGCGATCAGCGGCGTCACCCAGCCGCCCACGGCCAGCGGGACCGCTATCAGATTATAACCAAACGACAGGACGAAATTCTGCGTGACGATGCGCCCGGTGCGTTCGGCCACACGCAGCGCCTCGGCCACGGGCCACAGGCTGTCGCCGCGAAACACAAGGTCGGCGGCGTTCTGCGTGATGTCCATGCCCGACGCGGGGGAGATGGAGACGCTTGCCGCCGACAGGGCCGCCGCGTCGTTCAGCCCATCGCCGACCATCAGCACCTTGCGCCCCTCGGCTTGCAGGCGCTGCACGGTAGCTAGCTTTTCCAGCGGCGACAGATCGGCGTGACAGGTGTCGATGCCCAGCTCCGCCGTCACCTGTTCCGCCGCGACGCGCCGGTCGCCGGACAGGAGCCATATGTCGAGCCCGTGCGCCTTCAGGGAGTCGATGGTGCGCCGCGCATCGAGCCGCAACGTGTCTTCGAACACCAGACGTACCGGGGCATTTGTACCCCGCCGGAACCACAGTTCGGGGGCGCTGTCGCCGGTGGACTCTATACCCAGCCAAGCCGCCTTGCCCAGCCATACCGGCTCACCCTCCACCTCACCGCGCAGGCCGCAGCCGGGCACGTCTTCGACCGAGGCGGGCGCGACAGGGAGGTCGGGCCGCGCCTGCACGAGCGCGCGCGACAGGGGGTGACGGCTTTGCGCCGCCAGCGCCACAGCCAGCCGCGTCTCGTATTCGTTCAGCGCCGACGGGTTCATCCACATCGGTTGGCCGCGCGTCAGGGTGCCGGTCTTGTCAAAGATGACCGTATCGGCGGCGGCCAGACGCTCCAGCCCGCGCGCGGATTTCAGCAGGATGCCGCGCCGGAACAATCGACCGGACGCCAGAACCTGCGCCACCGGCACGGCCAGCCCCAGCGCGCAGGGGCAGGTGACGATCAGCACGGCCATGGCCTTCAGCAGCGCGTCCTGCCAGCCGCCATGCCCCCACAGGGCCCAACCGGCAAAGGTCAGGGCGGCGACGATATGCACGACTGGCGCATAGATGGCCGCCACGCGGTCGGCGATGTGCACAAAACGCGCCTGTCCCTGTTCCGCCGTCTCCATCAGGGCCACGGTGCGCGACAGAAGGCTGTTCTCGGAGGGCGCTGTGATGACGGCTTCCACAGGGGCGGCGACATTGATCGTGCCCGCATAGACCGTCTCACCGGGGCCGACGGCGCGCGGCAGGGTCTCACCCGTCAGCAGGCTGGTATCGACATCGGTTGCGCCACGCGTCAGGGTGGCGTCGGCGGCGATTTTTTCACCGGCGGCCACTATAAGCGTCATGCCGGGGCGTAGGTCACTGATCTTGCACGCACGTACCTGGCCGCCTTCGCGCACCGTGGCCGTGCCGTCCAGCATGGCCAGCAGCCCCTCGGCGGCCTCACGCGCCTTGCCGCGCGCCTTGAGGTCGAGATAGCGCCCGATCAGCAGGAAGAACAGCAGCATCACCGAGGCGTCGAAATAGACGTGCGGCCCGTGGCGGATCGTCTCGAACAGGCTCATCCCTGCCGTTAGCAACACGGCGACGCTGATTGGTACGTCCATATGGCTGCGGCCGTGCCTGAGGGCCGCCATGGCACTGCGGAAGAAGGGGCGACCGGCATAAAGCGTGGTTGGCAGGGCGACCAGCGCCATCGCCCAGTGCATCAGGTCGCGCGTCGCCCCGTTGAGCGAGGCGTCATCGCTGAACCACAAGGCGTCAGCAAACAGCATGACAAAGGTGGTGGCAAACCCGGCCACGGCGAGACAACGCAGCAGCAGGCTCTCTTCGGCCTTCGCCCCTTCGCTGGCTTTCGAAATGTCGAAGGGAGCGACGGAAAAGCCCAGCGCCTCGACGGCAGCGGCCAGATCATTGGCGCGCGGGGTAAAATCGTCCTTGCCCCACACTAGTTTCAGCCTCTGGGTGGCGTAGGTCATGCGCGCACTGACGCCGTCATAGGCATTGAGCGTGCTTTCGACCTTCCACGCGCAGGCGGCACAGCGCATCCCCTCGACGCGCAGATAGAGCGCCTGATGGCCGTCGTCCTCTTCGGTGACGTAGCAGCCGTAATCGGTCAGGGTGTCGGTCATGGCTCGTCATCGTCGTGCAGGATGCGCTCGGCCTGCATCTCCGGATCGTCGAACTGCTGGCTGCGCAGGGCCCACATGAAGGCCGCCCCCGCAATCAGGGCCAGCACACCCGCCGCCGCCACCAGAAGGATCAGAATGTCCACGATCAGTTTTCCACGAACGCGCGCGTCTGCATCTGCTGGTCCGCCACCTGCACGGTGATGTGGGCCGTCCAGACGCTGGGGGAGGGCAGGGCGGCGGTGGTCGCATAAACGCCCTGGCCTTCGGGCGTGAGCACCAGATGGCGGTCCAGCGCCTTTTGCGCCGGGTGGATCAGCCACACCTCGACCTGCCCGCGGTCCAGCGGCGCGCCCTTGGCGTCGAGCGCCCGCACCCTCAGCCGCCCGCCCGTGTGGCTGAGCGTGACCTGCCAGCCGAGCGCCTTCTGGGCAGCGGCGGCTTCCAGAGTCTGGTTATAGGCCAGCCCCTTTTCATAGGCCTGCGGTGTGACCTCGCTGGGCTGATGGCGAAAGGCGATGACCGTGAAACAGATCAGGGGGATCATGAAGCTGAGGAAAAAGGCCGCGATCACCCACGGCACGAAGCGGCCGCGCCGGCGGTCGATCTCGGCCTGAGAGAGGGGTTTGGCCTCAGCGAATGAAGTAGCTGTCATGGCGGGCGCTTTCGGGAGTGTTGCCAAGGTTTTGGGCAGAGTTGCGGGTGTCAGATAAAAGGAAGCGGATGTTGCTGCGGCCGTGCGTTGTGGCCTCCGGCGTATCGACGCGCACGCGGAAACTGGCGACGCTGTTGGCCGGGACGTGCAGCGTCTCGACCGTCTCGTCTCCGGCGGCCAGCACCTCCATTCGCGCCTGAGACAGGCCCTGTGTGGTGAGGCGATAGGCGCGATCGTCGTGCGACTTGTTCAGGATCTTGATCTGATAGTTGTTGCGCACGCTGCCGTCGGACAGGCGCACAAACTGCGGGGCACGGGCGTGGTTGACCGTTAGTTCGCTCAGCGGGCGCAGCACAATGGCGGTCAGCATCAGGCTGCCCACGACCGACAGGATCAGGGCATAGGCCACGGTGCGCGGCCGCACCCAGCGCATCTTTTGCCGCGGCACGACGGTCTTGCCGCTTTTACGGTGAGCGATATCGAGCGTGCGATAGCCTTCGCGGCGCTGACGCTGGTTCGACTCGGTGTCATAACGGATCAGACCGCGCGGCAGGTCGATCTTGTCCATCACGCTGTTGCACGCGTCGATGCAAAGGCCGCACGAGATGCACTGCATCTGAAGCCCATCACGAATGTCGATGCCCATGGGGCAGACGATGACGCAGGAATCACAGTCGATACAGTGGCCCTTGCCGTCCCAGCTTTCCCCCTTCTTGTGCTTGCCGCGCGGTTCGCCACGTTCGGCCTCGTAAGTGATGATAAGGGTGTCCTTGTCGAACATGGCCGACTGAAAGCGCGCATAAGGGCACATATAGGTGCAGACGTTTTCGCGCGCGAAGCCGGCCATGAAATAGGTCGAAAGCGTCAGGGCGATGATCCAGCCCAGCACCGACCACGACACATCCAGATGCCACAGGTCGCTGAAGAGGGTGGGCGCGTCATTGAAATAGAAGACCCACGCCCCGCCGGTGACGGCCCCGATCAGCAGCCAGATCAGGTGGGTCAGCGCTTTTTTCCATAGCTTTTCGAGCGTCCACGCGCATTCGTCCAGCTTGCGCCGCGCATTGCGGTCGCCTTGCACGAAGCGTTCGACCCATACGAACAGGTCGGTCCACACGGTCTGCGGGCAGGCATAGCCGCACCACGCCCGGCCCAGCAGGGCCGTGGCGAAGAACAGGCCGATGGCGGCGAGTATCAGCACGCCGACCAGCAGATAGACCTCCTGTGGCCAGATTTCGATGCCGAAGAAATAACCGCGCTGCCCCACCAGATCGACCAGTATGGCCTGATCCGGCACGTGCGGGCCGCGGTCCCAGCGCAGCCACGGGGCCGCGTAGTAGAGGCCGAGCAGGACGATCATGCTCAGCCATTTCAGGGACCGGAAGGTGCCTTTGACGCGGCGCGGGTAGATTTTCCGGGCGGTTTCAAACAGGGACATGGTGTTTACTCAAAAAATCCACCTCCCGGTGGGGGCGCACCGGGAGGGGGGACGGGTCACTCACCGCCGCCCAGACTGTGGACGTAGATGGCGACCTGACGGCGGGAATCGTCGGACATGCGCGACTGCCAGGACGGCATGACGCCGGCGCGGCCCTTGGTGATGGTCTGGACAAGGGTGGCCTTGTCGCCGCCATAGAGCCAGATGGCGTCATTGAGGCGCGGGGCGCCCATCTGACGGTTGCCGATACCGCCTTCGCCGTGACAGCTGACGCAGTTCTGCTGAAACACCGCCTGACCGCGCGTGAAGGCGGCCGAGGCCACCGGCTGACGCAGATAGCTCACATAGGTGGCCACGTCGTCGATCTGGGCCGGGGTCAGCATCCCTTCGCGGCCCATGACGGCGCCAAAGGCGGGCATGGCCACGGCGTGCGTGTTCGGGTGGGTCGAATGCGAGCCGACATTGATGGTGTTGTATATGTCTTCGGCGGTGCCGCCGAACAGCCAGTCGTCGTCGTTGAGGTTGGGATAGCCGCGACGGCCTTCGCCCCCCGCCCCGTGACAGGCGGCGCAGTTTTCCTTGAACACCACTTCACCACCGGCGCGGGCAAATTCAAACAGGACGGGGTCCTGCTTGATTTCGGCAAAGCTCGCCTTGTGGAACTTACCGAGCCAGCCGCTTTGACGCTGCGTGATCTCGGCCTGCTCGTGCTTCAGCTTGTCGTACTGGGTCCAGCCGGCAATGCCCTTGGTGTGACCGCTAAGCGTCGGCCAGGACGGATAGACCACCCAGTAGCCGATGGCCCAGACGATGGTCAGCATCCACACGATCAGCCACCAGCGCGGGGCGGGGTTGTTCAGTTCCTTCAGGCCGTCCCATTCGTGGCCCGTCGTCTCGACCCCGGTGTGGGAGTCGATGTCTTTGTGGGGGTCGGGCGCATCAGACATGGTCGGTGTCCTCGTCTTGGAGGGGGATAAGGCGATGCGCCTGAAGCGCGTCTTTGTTCTTCGGCCAGTAGGCCCACAGGGCGATGCCGAGGAAGGTGAGCGTGAAGGCGAGCGTGATGAGCCCGCCCATAAGCGACAGGTTCATCATTTGGCGGCTCCGGTCTTCGGTTTCAGGGCGTAGTCCGGGTCGTAGGTCGAGAAATCGACATCCGTACCCAGCTTTTGCAGATAGGCGATCAGGGCATCCATCTCGGTGATCTCGTCGGGATTGCCGTCGAAATCGCGCACCGCCACCTTGTCGCCATAGCGTTCCTGAAGGCCGCTGGGGTCGATAATGGTGTTGGGATTGGCCTGCGCCTCATAGTCGTTCTGCGCCTCGTCGATCATGGCCTGCGTATAGGGCACGCCCAGCGACTGAAGCACCTTCAGGCGCTTTTTGATGCGCCAGTCGCCATAGGGCTTTTCAGCCAGAAAGGCGTAGCTGGGCATGATCGATTCTGGCACCACGGCGCGCGGGTTTTTCAGGTGCGCGACGTGCCATTCGTCGGAATACTTGCCACCCACGCGGGCCAGATCGGGCCCGGTGCGCTTGGAGCCCCAGACGAAGGGGTGGTCGTACATGCTTTCGGCTGCCAGCGAGTAGTGGCCATAGCGCTGCTGCTCATCGCGCAGGGGGCGGATCTGCTGCGAATGGCAGGTGTTGCAGCCTTCGCGGATGTAGATTTCCTGCCCCATCAGCTCTAGCGGCGTATAGGGACGCACGCCCTTGACCGGCTCGATCGTGGTTTGCATGCGAAACAGTGGCAGGATCTCGATGATGCCGCCGATCGACACCGCAATGACGGTGAAGATCAGCAGGAGCATGGAGTTGCGTTCGAGTTTTTTATGTTTTTCCAGCATCAGACGTGCTCCGGCAGGGCGGCGGGGGTCAGCGAGGGGGTGTCCGTTTCCGAGGCGACGCTGTCGGGGCTGGCGATGGTCTTCCAGATGTTGAAGACCATGATCAGCGCCCCCAGCAGGAACAGAAGGCCCCCGATGGCGCGGATGATGTAGTAGGGGTGCATGGCCGCGACGGTTTCGACGAACGAATAGGTCAGGAAGCCCATCTCGTTATAGGCGCGCCACATCAGGCCCTGCATGATGCCGGCCACCCACATCGAGGTGATGTAGACGACGATGCCAACGGTCGCGACCCACAGGTGCAGCGAGATCAGCTTCGTCGAATACATGCCGGGCTTCTTCCACAGGTGCGGCACCAGATAGTAGATGGCGCCGAATGAGATGAAGGCGACCCAGCCCAGCGCGCCCGCATGGACGTGCCCGATGGTCCAGTCCGTATAGTGCGACAGCGAGTTGACGGCCTTGATCGACATCAGCGGTCCCTCAAAGGTGGACATGCCGTAGAAGCTCAGCGCGATGATCATGAATTGCAGGATCGGGTCGTCGCGCAGTTTGTGCCACGCCCCCGACAGGGTCATCATGCCGTTGATCATGCCGCCCCAGGACGGCATCCACAGGATGATGGAGAAGGTCATGCCCAGAGTCTGCGCCCAGTCGGGCAGGGCGGTGTAGAGCAGGTGGTGCGGACCGGCCCAGATATAGATGAAGATCAGCGCCCAGAAGTGGATGATCGACAGGCGATAGGAATAGACCGGACGGTTGGCCTGCTTCGGGATGTAGTAATACATGATGCCAAGGAAGCCGGCGGTCAGGAAGAAGCCCACCGCATTGTGGCCGTACCACCACTGGATCAGGGCCGACTGCACGCCCGCCCAGGCCGAATAGCTGTGGACGCTGCCGATCTGGATGGGCACCGACACGTTGTTGACGAGGTGCAGGATGGCCACGGTGACGATAAAGGCCAGATAGAACCAGTTGGCGACGTAGATGTGCTTTTCCTGACGCTTCCACAGGGTGCCGAGGAAGTTGATCAGATAGGCCACCCAGACGATGGTCAGCCACAGGTCGGCATACCATTCCGGCTCCGCATATTCCTTGCCCTGCGTGACGCCGAAGACGTAGCCGAGACCCGCCATCAGGATGAAGGCCTGATAGCCCCAGAAGGTGAACCAGCTCAGACCATCCGAGAAGAGGCGCGCGCGGCAGGTGCGCTGCACGACGTGGTAGGAGGTGGCAAACAACACATTGCCGCCAAAGGCAAAAATCACCGCCGAGGTGTGCAGCGGGCGCAACCGCCCGAAGGTCAGATAGGGCGGGATGTTGAAGTCGGGAAAGGCCATCTGCACGGCGATCAGGAGGCCGACGGCAAAGCCCGCTATGCCCCAGAACATGGCGGCGATGGTGAAGTATTTGAGGATCGTCTCGTCATAGACCGGCCGGGAGGCGGCGGCAGCGGGGGCGACCTTTGGCGGTGGGGCTATAGCGGTTTGTGACATGAAGTGTTTCCTTACTGTGTCAGAATCGGGCGCTGAGGGCGAAGAGGAGGGCGGCATTGACGCCAAGCGCGGTCAGGCGCAGGGCGTCCTGAAACCACGGCCAGCGTTGCAGGAGGGGCGCGCCGAACAGGCCCAGCGCGCTGAGCGCCGGGACGGTGCCAGCCCCGAAGGCCAGCATCCCCAGCGCGCCGGAGAGGGGATTGCCCGCCGCGGCCACCGCCGTCAGGGCGACGAAGACGAGGCCGCATGGCAGCAGACCCAGACTTAGGCCGAGCGCATAGCGCGCCACCACGCGCGGGCTGTTGTGGCCGGACATCGCCTTGAGACGGCACGGCAGGCGCAGGCCCAACCGAAAAGGCAGGCGCAGGCCCACCCGCGCCAGAAGCCCTTCGGCCAGCAGATAGAGAAAGGCCGTGGCCACCAGAGCCAGCAGGGCGCGGCGCACCAGCTCCAGCACAGGCGAGGCGGGCAGGAAGAACAGCACGCTCCCGGCGGCGGCCCCCAGCAGGGCATAGGTGGTCAGGCGACCGGCGTGATAGGGCAAGAGCAGGCGCGCCCACCGCGACTGACCCGGCGCGGCCATCTGCATCAGCACAAACGGCCCGCACATGGGCAGACAGTGGGCGACACTCCCCGTCAGACCGGCCAGGAACAGGCCAAGCCACAGCGGCCCCTGTCCCTCGACAAGGGCGCCACAGGCCGGGAACAGTCCCGAAAAGACCTCGTGCGCCGTCATATGTGTCTGTCCTGATGGGGGCCGGAATACGGCCGCCGCCTCGCTGTGGGTGAAAGGCCGTTGGGCGGCCTGTGTGTGTAGGGGGTGGTTACAGTTGCGCGCGGACAAAAGCGCCTGAGCCAAATGGCGCGGGGCAATTTGCCGCAAGCCGCTGTTATTTCGGGGGGAGGGGATCGTCCGCCGGGGCCGCCTTCGGTTCCGCTGCCACCAGAGCCGCCGCCAGCGCGATCAGTTCGTCGGTGGACAATACGACGTGCGCCAGCGACCACAGACCGTCGTCGGTCGGCGTGGGTTCCCAGCCCTTGCGTCGCACCGTGCGCAGGGCCTTATCGACGGACACGGGCATCCGTGCCCTCAACAGGGTCTGGAGAAAAAGGGGGTAAACATCGACTCACTCCTGAAACAGCCTCAGGGAGTGGTATATGCAGCTACCGCCGCACGCGCCTTAACGTGCGATAGGGGCGCTATTGATCAAGGCCGTGCGGCGACTTGATATTTGATAAGTGGCTATTCCACTTCCATGCCGCAGCCGCGATCGCCGGGCAGGGGCCACAGCTCCTTGGCGGCCTTGCCCTGCACGTCGCCTCTGGGCGGCTGATGGTTGTCGATCAGGGCATTGGGGCGTGCCAGCTTGCGCAGACCCGCCGCATTGCCGATGACGACGCGGCTGCCGGTAACGGCGACGCCGTATTTGTCGAGCTGAGCAAAGGCGCGCGACAGGCTTTCCGGCGTCAGGTCGAGCAGCGAGGCTAATATGCGCTTTTCGTAGAGCAATTCGACGGTGTCGCCACCGCCCTGCCGCACCTGCTGGGTCAGGAGATAGTTGGCCAGCCGCTCGGTGCCCGACCGCAGCTTATGGTTTTTAATTGTGCGCACGAGCCCGCGATAGCAGCCCGACAGCTCCTGCGCCACGGCGACGGAAAAGCCGGGGTCTTCGCGCATGGCAGCGCGGAACGTCTCGGCGGGCAGCATGACGATCTGCGAGCGGCTGAGGGTGCGCGCCGCCATCAGGGCCGGGGCGTCGAGCACCACGGCGGCCAG
Source organism: Asticcacaulis excentricus CB 48 (assembly GCF_000175215.2). Lineage (NCBI taxonomy): Bacteria > Pseudomonadati > Pseudomonadota > Alphaproteobacteria > Caulobacterales > Caulobacteraceae > Asticcacaulis > Asticcacaulis excentricus. The sequence continues at coordinate 1,227,818 of NC_014817.1, forward strand.
AATGAAGGTCGAGATGGGCCGCAGCACGGCCAGCGTGCTTTCCTTATCGTGCCAGTGGCCCTGAAGCTCGACCATGCCGTCGATCAGGATGTACAGAAAATCGACCGAATCCGCTTCGTAGATGAGGTTGGCCCCGGCGGGGAAGGTCTGCACCAGCGCGCCGCGCGTGATCTGCGCGAAGGCCTCATCGGAAATGGTCGCCAGCAGTTGCAACTGGCGGATACGGTTGGCGTCGCTTTCCCTCATGGCGGTGTCCGGCCCTGCCTGTGTCTATTGCCCCTGTCTCAGGCATCACCTTACAGCCGATTCCGCCGGGTTTGAACCAAAATCGTGCCATAAGCCGTTGTTTTATCGTGGAGTTGCGGGGTCGGGCTCAGGCTTTGAAGGTGTCGCAGGCCTTGGGATCGCCGGACGCATAGCCGGTTTTGAACCAGTAGACCCGTTCCTTCGACGTGCCGTGGGTGAAGGAATCGGGCACGACTTCGCCGCCGCTGCGCCGTTGCAAGGTGTCGTCGCCGACGGCCGAAGCGGCGTTGAGCGCCTCTTCCAGATCGCCGGCTTCCAGCCAGTGGGCCTGCGCGTCCGACCGCTTGGCCCACACCCCGGCATAGCAGTCGGCTTGAAGCTCCAGCTTGACCGACAGGGCGTTTGATCCGCGCTCGCTCAGGCGCTGTTGCCTTTGCTGCACCTCGCCGGACAGGCCGGTGATATTTTGCACATGGTGCCCGACCTCATGGCCGATGACGTAGGCCAGGGCAAAGTCACCCGATGCGCCCAGTTGCTGCTCCAGCGTGCGGGCAAAGTCGAGATCGAGATAGACCTTGCGGTCGGCGGGGCAATAGAAGGGCCCCATGGCCGACTGCCCAACACCGCACCCCGTCTGGGTGCCCTGCGTATAGAGGACAAGAGTCGAGGGCTCATAGCCGCTTATGGCCGAGGCCCACACCTCATTGGCCGAGGTGTGCATGACATCGGTAAATTCGCAGGCCTTGTCACCTTCCGGGCATGCCCCGACTGCGGCCGGACCGGAGGCCTGACCCGACACCTGCGCCGTCTGGCTGAGCAGGGTCTGCGGGTCGATGCCGAAGACGAAGTAGCCGATCAGGGCCAGCACGATGGCCCCGATACTGCTGCCGCCGATCAGGGCCCCGCCGCCCAGACCGCGCCGATCCTCAACCCCGCTGCGGCGTCCGCCTTCCCAATCGACCATGATGCCCTGTCCTTGCTATGCTTAACTGAAAGTGTACGCGGCTCTGATAAGAAGACAATACACCTTGGTGGGCTCAACCGGCCTTCAGCAGCCCCAGCACCATGTCGAGATGCGCCTTCGACCATTTGCTCAGATCGTATTGCACGCCGCCGCCGATGATCTGGGTCAGCATGATCATGATGCCCGGCGCGATGACGATGTCTTCGATACCGGTCAGCCGCTCCAGCGCGTCGGGCGCGAATTCGCCGCGCGCCATGCCGTGCCGGATCAGGTCGCGCAGGCTCTCGATTTCACCGCCCACCAGCTCCAGCGCATAGAACTGGCCGATTTCGGGCACGCGGTGGCTCTCCGAAATGATCAGTCTGAGGATGCCCAGCGTATGTTCATCCTGTAGCAGGTTGGCGTAGAAGCGTTCGTGCTCGTGCCGCAACTGGTCCTCGGCGGAGCGTTCGGGGTCCAGTACGAAGTCTGCGCCTTTGATGGGGTCGGTCACATGACGGGCAACCGCCAGAAACAAATCCGTTTTGGTCGGATAATAGACGTAGATCAGCGCCTTGGAGATGCCGGCGCGTCGGGCGATGTCCTCAAGTCGTGTCGCCGCAAATCCATGCTGACAGAATTCGTCACGCGCCGCCTCCAGTATTTGACCCGGCCGCAGCGCCTTGGCGCGCTCGCGGATACCGAGCCGTTTGGCAACGGCTTTCAGACCGCGGGCGCACGCGTCCTCGGCAGGGGCAGTGTGGGGTTTTGGCGGCATTGATTATTTTTAATACGCTGTTCGTTGACTGTTTAGTCAATGAAACGATAAGTCTGTCTGGATTACAAGTCTTCAGGATTTCGCCCATGCGCGCTTTTGCCTCGGCTCCTTATGTTTCGACCGCTTTCAAACGGTCCGCCTCGCGGCTTTTGCTGAGTGGTGTTCTGGCCCTGTCCGTGGCGGCGTGCTCCGGTCAGAAGGGTGAGGCGGAAAAGAAGCCCGCCGAAGGGGCGCTGGTCGAGGCGACGCTGGCCACCGAAGCCGTGGCCCCACTGGTGATTTCCGGCTCCGGCACGGTGGCCGCCTGGCAGGAAGCGCCGATCGGGGCTGAGGTCGGGGGTCTGACTGCCACCGCCGTGCTGGCCGACGAAGGGCAGTATGTGCAGCAGGGGCAGCCGTTGCTGAAAATGAACGATGCCGTGCTGCGCGCCCAGCTTCAGCAGGCGCAGGCCGGTATCCAGAGCGCCAGAGCGCAGGCCGTTGAGGCCGAGCGCGCCTATCAGCGCTATAAGGAACTGTTCGACAAGGGTTATGCCTCGCAATCGGCGCTCGATCAGAAGGAAGCCGCCTACAAGACCGCTCAGGCACAGGTCGCCACTGCCGAGGCGTCTGCGGCGCAGGCCCAGACCCAGCTCAATCAGACGGTGGTGCGCGCCCCGGTATCGGGCCTGATCACCTCACGCACGGCGGTGGCGGGCCAGATCGTCTCGCCGGGCACCGAGCTGTTCCGCATCGTGCGCGACAACCGCATCGAAATGAATATGGAAGTCGTCGAAACCGAGCTGAGCGCCGTCAAAGCCGGTATGGCAGCTACCGTCACCGGTGAAACCGGTCAGACCGTCACCGGCACAGTCCGGGTAGTCACGCCTGCGGTCAATCAGCAGACACGACTGGGCTATGCCCGCATTAGCATCCCCGCCGATGCCGGGTTCAAGCCGGGTCAGTTCGCGCGCGCTTCGATCACCGTCGGCGAACAGCCGGCGGTCCTTGTTCCGCAAAAGGCTGTCGTCTATCAGCAGAACCAGCCTGTGGCCTTCGTGGTCGGAGCTAATAACAAGGTCAGTGGCCGCAGGTTGAAAACCGGCGAACGTCGCGGTGACGCCATTGTGATCGCCAGCGGCGTCAGTGCCGGTGAAAAGGTGGTGACCAGTGGGGCGGGCTTCCTGGTTGATGGTGACGCCGTGCGCGTGTCCAAAACAACCACACCTGCCGGGGCTGAAAAGGCCGGGGGCCAGTAATGAGCAGCCCCGTCACCCCCCCTAATCGCGGCACCATTTCGTCGTGGTCGATCCGCAATCCCATCCCGACGGTGCTGTTCTTCATCGTCATGACCATTGTCGGATGGGGCGCTTTTCAGGCCCTGCGCATCAACAACTTTCCGGATATCGACCTGCCGGTGGTGACCGCCACCTATGTGCAGTCAGGGGCGGCCCCGGCGGAACTGGAAACTCAGGTGACGCGCCGCGTCGAAGACGCCGTTTCCGGCATCGGCTCGGTCAAGCACATTACCTCCTACGTCAATGACGGGGTGTCCACGACCGCTATCGAATTCCAGTTGGGCGTCGATCTCGAAAAGGCAACCAATGATGTACGCAACGCCGTGGCGCAGATCCGTTCGGACCTGCCCGCCGACGTGCAGGACCCGATCATCCGCCGCGAAGAGGCGTCGGGTGAAGCGCTGATCAACTACATTATTCGGGGTGACGGCCTGAACCCGGAACAGTTGTCATGGTTCGTCGATAACGACATTTCCAAGAAGATTCTGGCCAATAAGGGCGTGGCCAAGCTGTCGCGCATCGGCGGGGTCACTCGCGAAATTCGTATCCAGCTTGATCCGGCGCGTCTGGCCGGGCAGGGGATCACGGCGGCCGAGGTGTCGAACCAGTTGCGCACCACCAATGTCAACCTGCCCGGCGGACGGCTTGAGGTCGGTGGTTCTGAGCAGTCGATCCGAACGCTCGGTAATGCCGGTTCGGTCGATGCCCTGCGCGAAACACGTATCGCTTTGTCGAACGGCGGCTCGGTGCGACTGGGCGATCTGGGGCAGGTGATCGACACTTGGAGCGAACCGCGCGAACGGGCGCGTTTCAATGGCAATGAGGTAGTGGGCTTTGCCGTCTACCGTTCTATCGGCTCGTCCGAAGTCGATGTGGCCGACTCCGTGCGCAAGTCGATGGACGCCATCCGTAAAGCGCATCCGAACATGGTGATAGAAGAGGTTACGGCCTCGGTCGATTGGGTCAAAGAAAGCTATCTGGCCTCGATGGAAACCCTGCTGATCGGGGCGGCTCTGGCCGTGTTCGTGGTGTGGCTGTTCCTGCGCGACCTGCGGGCGACCTTCGTCTCGGCTGTGGCCATGCCCATGTCGCTGTTGCCGACCTTTTTCGTCATGTACGTGATCAATGACTCGTTCAATATCGTGTCGTTGCTGGCTCTGTCGCTGACCATTGGTATTCTGGTCGATGACGCCATCGTGGAAATCGAGAATATTGTCAGACACATACGCGACGGCAAAAAGCCCTATGACGCCGCTATTGAGGCCGCCGATGAAATCGGTCTGGCGGTGGTGGCGACGACGGCGACCATCATCGCTGTGTTTGCCCCAGTGGGCTTTATGCCGGGCATTGTGGGGCAGTTTTTCAAGAGTTTTGCCGTGGCGGCCTGCGTGTCGGTCTTCTTCTCGCTGGTGGTGGCCCGCACCCTGACCCCGCTGATGGGGGCCTATCTGATGCGCGCCAATCCGGGCAAGGAACACGGCGACCCGTTCTGGATGAAGAGCTATCTGAGCAGCCTGAGGTGGGGGCTTGAGAGCCCCTTATACTGGCGCACGCTTTTGTGGACGGTCGGGATCACCGTCGGCGCTGTGCTGCTTTTGATCGGCGCGGCAGAGTTTGTCAGCAAGGGTGCGGGTTTGATGACCGGCATCGTCGGGCTGGGTGTGCTGGTTATCGGTCTGGGGCTGGGCCTTATCAGCGGGCGCGCCGTGGTGCACGCGCGCTGGCCGCTGGGGCTGATGTTGCTGGGCTTTGCGGCGTTGGCCCTGCTGATTCTGGCCGGACCGTTTATGCCGCCCCCGCCGTCTGCGCCCGCCGCACCGCCGAAGGGTACAGGTGACTTTATTGGAGCCGGTATCGGCTTTGCCATCTTCGCGGCTCTGGCCTATGGCGTGTGGACGTTGCTGCGTAAACACGGCGGCGACGGGCTGAAGATGCGCTGGGGCATATTGATGGCCGGTATCGGCTTCTTCGTCCTGTCGATCTTTATTTCCAGCAAGCTGCCGGGTGAGTTCATACCGGTCGGTGATAATGGCCGCTCCTTCCTGTCCATTGAAATGCCGCCGGGTACGCGTCTGGATGAAACCGACGCCGTAGTCGTCTCGATCATGGACGAGCTAAAAAAGCGTCCGGAGGTCAAGAGCGCTTTTGCTTCGGTCGATCTGCGCAACGCCAGCCTGACCATCAACCTGATCCCGCGCCATGAGCGCAAGCTGACGCAGCAGCAATTCGAGTCTGATTTCAATGCCTATGTGGCGCGTTATCCGGGTGTGCGGGCGTCGTTTGGGCAGGAAGGCGGCGGGGGTGGTGTCATCTCCTTCACGCTGGCGTCTGACGATCCGATTGCGCTGGAGCGCGCGTCGCGTGAACTTGAGCGTCAGATGCGCGGCCTGTCTAGCCTGCGCAACGTCTTCTCGACATCCAACCTGTCGCGTCCTGAAGTGCTGGTGACGCCAAAGCCGGATCAGGCGGCGCTGATGGGCGTGTCGTCGCAGGCCATTTCTCAGGCGGCGCGTGTGGCTACTGTGGGCGACTTCGACCAGATTCTGGCTAAGTACAATATCGGTGACCGTCAGGTGCCGATCCGCGTCCTTATGGATACGCAGGCGCGTACCGCTGTGGAGACGCTGGCGGAACTGAAGGTGCCGACCAATACGGGCGTGCCTGTGCCGCTGGAGGCCGTCGCCGATGTGCGCTTCGGCTCCGGTCCGATCCAGATCACGCGCATTGACCGTTCGCGCACTGCGACGGTGAAGGCCAACCTGCCCGAAGGCGTGCCCGCGGGTATCGCGCAGGACGCCGTGCGCAACCTGCCGATCATGAAGAACCTGCCTGCGGGCGTGCAGGAGCTGGTCACCGGCGATCAGGAAAGTCAGGCCGAAATGGCGACCGGCTTCATGGTGGCTATCGGCACAGGTATCATGCTGATGTATGTGGTGCTGGTCCTCCTGTTCCGCAGCTTCACCATCCCCATCACCATCCTGACGGCTCTGCCGCTCAGCTTTGGCGGGGCCTTCTTCCTGCTGCTGATCACCGGCAAGTCGCTGTCCATGCCCGCCCTGATTGGCCTGATCATGCTGACCGGCATTGCGGCCAAGAACTCGATCCTGCTGGTCGAATACGCGCTGGAGGCCATCAATCGCGGCATGCCACGCATGGACGCCCTGATGGATGCGGCGCATAAGCGGGCGCGGCCCATCTTGATGACCACCGTGGCCATGGGGGCGGGCATGTTGCCCATCGCCATCGGCTGGGGTGCCGACGTGGCCTTCCGCGCGCCCATGGCCATTGCGGTCATCGGCGGTCTGATTACGTCCACGCTTTTGTCGCTGCTGTTCGTGCCGGTGGCCTATACGCTGGTCGATGACTTCGCGCAGTTTCTGGGGCGGCATACAAAGAAGTATTTCCGCGCGCAGAAGGAAAGCGATCCGGAAATCGTGGCCGGAGAATAGGTGTCCGACGATTCCGACACCGTGCGAGTTGTCGCTACGTCAAGAGTTGCCGATGCTCTGCGCGTTCATTGTGAGCTGAGTTTTGATCCGGCGGACTATCCGTATTCCGGTCCGTTGGCACCCTGCGCGCTCGACATGACGTTATACGACAGACCTGCCTGTGAACTGCACAGGATGGTTGAAAAGGTTGGCAAACGTGTCGTCTTCGAAAGGTTTGATGCTCTGGATAATCGGGTTCCGGAAATCGGGAGGACCTATTTCTACAGAGGGTACTGGATTCCAGAGTTTCTGGAAGCTGCCTTGGATAGAGAGGCGGAGTGGAGCCTGAGGGACTATCCCGATAACGGTGACCATGACCATAGCCTGTTCACCTGGGATACGATTGCCACCTATGCCGACAATAAACAGGGTTACTTCAATGAACGCCACGGTTGGGTGACGATTGAGGCCTATGCACAGTTTATCAAGAGCGATCTGTCCGCCTGAGAGAGCCGCGCAGCCTGTAAACCTGGGTGCAGACCTCCTCCCCTGCAAAGCGGGGGAGGAGGGTTACGCGCTGGCCCCGTCGGATATTAGAAAGTCGCGGATCGAGTCGGCGGAGACATCCTTGGCCACAAAGGCTTCACCGATCCCCTTAACCAGCACAAAGACCAGCTTGCCGCCTTCGGCCTTCTTGTCGTGGCCCATATGGCGGATCAGGGTGTCGGCGTCGAACGCGGCGTTGCGGATTTGCGTCATCTGCGTCGGCAGGCCCGCGGCAGCAATGGCGGCCACGGCGCGGTCGGCCTCGGCCTGAGAGCACAGGCCCATTCGCGCAGAATAGCGGAAAGCCATACCCATGCCGATGGCCACGGCTTCGCCATGCAGCAGGGTGTCGCCAAAGCCCAGTTCGGCCTCCAGCGCGTGACCAAAGGTGTGTCCCAGATTGAGCAGAGCGCGTTGCCCGCCTTCGCGTTCATCGGCGGCGACAATCTCGGCCTTCATCTCGACCGAGCGGGCGACGGCGCGCTCAATGGCCGTCGGTTCCAGCGCCAGCACGGCCTGATCATTCGCCTCCAGCCACTCAAAAAAAGCTTTGTCGCCCAGCAGGCCGTACTTAATTACCTCGGCATAGCCGCAGCGGATTTCGCGCGCCGGCAGGGTAGCCAGCACGTCGAGATCGCACAGGACCAGACGCGGCTGATGGAAGGCCCCGATCAGGTTCTTGCCCTTCGGGTGGTCAATGGCCGTCTTGCCGCCGACGCTGGAATCGACCTGCGCCAGTACGGTGGTGGGGATCTGCACGAAGTCGATACCGCGCATATAGATGGCGGCCGCAAAGCCGGTCAGGTCGCCAATGACGCCACCGCCCAGCGCGATAATCACGTCCTTGCGGTCCAGACCCGCCTCGACCAGACCGTCGGTCAGGGCCTTCAGACCCTCCCACGACTTGGTTTCTTCCCCTGCGGGCAGGGTCAGGATCTGCGCGGCAATGCCTTCGGCCTCCAGCACCTCTTTGAGGCGTACCGCGTGCAGCGGCCCCACATGGGTGTCGGTGACGATCAGGGTGCGGCGGTTTTTCAGGAAGGGGAGGACGCGACGACCGGCCGACGCGATCAGGCCGGTGCCGACCTCGACCTCATAGGGGCGGAAATCGCCGCCGGAGACAGGGAGTGCGGGCATTATTTCGTTTCCAGAAAGCGCTTGAGCGCGCCGATGACCAGTTCGACGCTCTTGCCGTGCGACTGATCGCCGGTATCGACCGTGATGTCGGCCTTGGCGTAGAAGGGGTAGCGTTTGGCCTCGTGCTCGCGCAGGACCTCCATCGGGTCGCGGTCGCGCAGCAGCGGGCGATGGTTGCGGTTGGCGACGCGACGCGCAATGACGCGCAGATCGGTTTTAAGCCACACGGTGACGGCCTTTTGCCGGATGATGTCGTGGGTGGCGGGCTGCACAAAGGCCCCGCCGCCGGTCGCCAGTATCTGCGGCCCGTCGTCGAGCAGACGCGAAATCACTTTCTGCTCGCCGTCGCGGAAGCCCGCCTCACCAAAGGCGGCAAAAATGTCGGAGACGCTGAGGCCTGCGGCCTTTTCGATCTCTTCGTCAGCGTCGCGGAAAGGCACGGCCAGGGCTTCGGCCAGCCGACGGCCCACCGTGGTCTTGCCCACACCCATCAGTCCCACCAGCGCCACCGGGCGTGGCAGGATCAGACGCGGTTCAGTCGATTTCGAGGTCTCAGGCACGACGCGCGCGCCCCGTGCGCGGAAAAACGATATGCATGAAGGTGCTTTACACGATGTTGGCCCGATTTAGCCAGTCATAAACCAAATTGCGTTGATAGTGCCAAGGAGGGTTAATCATACCCGTTTCGAAAGCCACACCATGCGTCCCGATCCGCTCACCGCTTTTTTTGAGATGCTCAGCGTCGAACGCAATGCTTCGCCGCGCACGCGTGAGGCCTATGGTCACGACCTGCTCGATCTGCGCAACCATGCCGGGATCGATGCCGACGGGCTTTTGACCCTCAACGAAGGTGATATTGCCGGGTTTTTTGCGGCGCTCGATGCGCGCGGGCTGGCCTCATCGACGCTTCAGCGCAAGCGCGCCGCTGTGCGGCAGTTCTATCGTTTCTGTGTGCGCGAGGGGCTGAGCGACAACGACCCCAGCCGCAAGATCGCCGCCGCCAAAAAAGGCCGGCCCCTGCCCAAAATCCTCAGCCGCCAAGAGGTGGACGCCCTGATCGCCGCTGCGGATGCCAAGGACGCTCATCAGGCCACCCGCCTGCAATGTCTGATCGAGATCGCCTATGCGTCGGGGATGCGGGTGTCGGAGATCGTCGCCCTGCGCCTCGATGCCGTGCAAAAAGACCCGGCCTATCTGATCGTCAAAGGTAAGGGCGGCACCGAGCGGCTGGTGCCGCTCAACCCGTCGGCGCGCGCGGCCATTAAAGACTATCTCGATATCCGGCCGCTGTTCTTAAACGCAAAAGACAAGGCTAACCCCTATCTTTTCTGCTCGCGCGGGGCCGAAGGGCATCTGACGCGCCGCCGGGTTGGGCAGTTGCTGGACGAAGCGGCGCTTGAGGCCGGAATCGACCCGGCGCGCGTGTCGCCGCACGTGCTGCGCCATGCCTTTGCTACCCACCTGCTCGAAGGCGGAGCCGACCTGCGCGTCGTGCAGACCTTGCTGGGGCACGCCGACATTTCGACCACGCAGGTCTATACCCATGTGGCGACCGAACGGCTGAAAGAGGTGGTTGAAACGCATCACCCGCTGTCGAAACGCCGCGCTGGGTAAGCGATTCCTGAACCCTTGTCCCTTCGGACATATTGCCCCCCGCCGCGACTTGGGATAAACGCCAAGGTTTGTAACGGAACCTGAGTCCCGGAAGATCATGCGCCATTATCTCGAATTCGAACGTCCGATCGCCGATCTGGAAGCCAAGATCGAGGAATTGTCGGCCCTGTCGTCTTCGGGAGGGGCTAATCTCGACATCGAAATCCGCGCCCTGCGCGAACGCACTCAGGTGCTGATCCGGGAAACCTATGACCGCCTTGAGCCGTGGCAGAAGACCATGGTCGCCCGCCACCCGGAACGCCCGCATCTGGTCGATTATCTTAATGGCCTGATCGAGGACTTTGTGGAGCTGCGCGGTGACCGAAAATTTGGCGACGATCAGGCGATTGTCGGCGGTCTGGGCCGTTTCCGCGGGCGCTCTGTGGTCGTGATGGGCCACGAAAAGGGCCGCGACACCAATTCGCGCCTGCGCCACAATTTCGGCATGGCGCGTCCGGAAGGCTATCGCAAGGCGGTGCGCCTGATGGACATGGCTGAACAATATGGCCTGCCGGTCATCACCTTTGTCGATACGGCGGGCGCCTATCCGGGCATCGGGGCCGAAGAACGCGGTCAGGCCGAGGCCATTGCGCGTTCGACCGAGCGCGGCCTGACGCTGAAAGTGCCGTTTGTGGCCACTGTCACCGGCGAAGGCGGGTCGGGCGGGGCGATTGCGCTGGCGGCTGCCAACCGCGTGCTGATCCTTGAACACTCCATTTATTCTGTGATTTCGCCGGAAGGCGCGGCCTCAATCCTGTGGCGCGACGGCTCGCGCGCCAAGGACGCCGCCGATCAGATGAAGATCACCGCCACCGACCTGCTCAAACTCGGTATCGTCGATCGCATCATCGAAGAACCCGCCGGCGGCGCGCACGCCGACAAGGACGCGGCGATCAAAAAGGTCGGCGATGTGGTGGAATCCGAGCTTCAGGCGCTAGATTATCTGTCGCCGGATCAACTGGTGGCGCAGCGCGCCGAGCGCTTCTATAAGATCGGCCAGACGGGGCTGGTTTAAGATTTTCCGGGGGGAAGATTGATTGACGCTGATTTTAAACCGCTGGGCCGGCTGACCGATTGGACATGCTGGCTGACGGGATTTGCCATTGTTGGCAAAGGGTTGGTTTTCGGAGCTATATTGGGGTTGTTTGATCCCATCCGGGTAACCCTGTGGTGGGATTATTCCTACACGCTGGTCGATGGTGTCGCAGACGGTGCGGCCTTGGTGTCAGGTATTGTCGGCCTTTGGTGGATTTACGTGGCTGCCCGCAACGCCGATGCCATAGACGATACGATCATGCAGACTACGCCGGCTTGGGCGGTGGGCTGGTTTTTTGTGCCGATACTCGGTCTGTGGAAGCCTTACGGTGCGATGAAGCAAATCTGGCTGGCCAGTCAGGCGGACAGCGTTAACGATCCCAAAGCATCACCGATTTTGTTGATCTGGTGGATCTGCTTTATCTTCGCTCGGATTTTTGAAGGCGTTCAGCGCAACGCCGTGCGTGACGATGTACAGAGCATCTTCAGACAACCCTTGTGGATCGCCTTGGGATTATCCGTTCTCAGTGGCATCTTTTTCATTCTGATCGTAAAACGAACGGATCAATTTCAGTCGCAACGCCCGTCCGAAAAGATAGGCGTCTTCTGAGTCAGAACCCCACCGTCTCCGGGGCATCGCCCTTGGCGAAGGTCAAACTTCTGGTCACGCCGTTAATCCGTACATTGACCAACCCGACGCCGGTTTTGCGCGAGTTCGGAAACAGGCCATAGGCGACGGTCACGGTCTTGGGCAAGCGGTCCAGCTTGCCCTTGAAGGTGAATTGCAGGTCGTCGCCCCAGGCTTCGTAGGCGAAAAAGTCGAGCCTCTGACCATTGATCGTGAAGGCGTCGCGCAGGTGGCCTTCCAGTGCCTTGAGGGCGTCCGGATCGTCTACGGAGGGCTGCGCATCTGGGGCCAGCTCAACCAGTTCCGGCTCGCTGTCGTGTGCCGACAGGGTATGGATCACCGTTACGGTGCCATCGGCGGCGATTTCCACCACACTCAGTGTATGATGGCCGCGATGGGCCCACGCGGGAGAGGCGAGTATCAGGGCGGCCCCTCCCAGCAGGAAACCGCGTCGGATCACTTCTTGTCCGCCTTTTTAGGCTGGGTTTTCAGGCTGTCCGGCGTGACGACCAGTTCGTCGTCCTTCATGCGGTTGGGGCCGTCTTCGCCTTCGCGGACCTCAAAGCGCTGCTCGTCGATCTTGCGCGGGAAGGCGTTATTGGACACATCGGCATCCGCCGTTTCCCACAACGGGTCAATAACCGCCTGTTTCAGCGTTTTCAGTGTCGCGTGCTGCCACGTGACCTGCGCCGGATTATAGCGCCACACTTCGGCCGGGATGCGCACGGTTTCGGAGGTGCCGTCGGTGTAATCCATCTTGAGGATCACCGGCATGACTAGCCCTCCCTTATTGCGGAAGGTGAAATTGTAGAAGTTGTCCTTCACCGCCAGCGCCTCTTTCAGGTCCGGGTCGATGTCCTTTTGCAAGTCTGCATACTTCTTCTTTTCCTTGACCGTGGGTTCCCACTTGTCATCGGTATTGTAGTAATCGACCGTGGCCGGGTCGGTCTCAACGACCGTCTTGCCCGTATTGCGCGCGGCGGTCAGCGAGTCGGGCTGCGCGTCGTCCTGCACCTTTTCCCAAGCCTTTTCGACGACCGGATCACGCGTGTTGAGGCGGGCCTTCTTCACATCGGCCAGCTCAATATCCACGTGGTCGGTCGAATAGAACCAGCCGCGCCAGAACCAGTCGAGGTCGGTGCCCGATGCTTCTTCCATGGTACGGAAGAAGTCATAGGGGGTCGGGCGTTTGAACTGCCAGCGGCGCGAATATTCCTTGAAGGCGAAGTCGAACTTTTCGCGGCCCAGAACGGTTTCACGCAGGATGGTCAGCGCCGCCGCCGGCTTGCCATAGGCGTTGTTGCCAAATTGCGGGATCGATTCCGAATTGGTCATGATCGGCACCTGATTTTCGCTCAGCATGTACTCGACCATCGACTTGGGCTCACCGCGGCGGGTGGGGTAGTCCTTGTCCCATTCCTTTTCAGCTTGAAACTGGAGGAAGGAGTTGATGCCTTCGTCCATCCACGTCCATTGACGCTCATCGGAATTGACCGTCATCGGGAACCAGATGTGGCCGATTTCGTGGATGACCACGCCGATCAGGCCGTATTTGGCGCGTTCCGTGTAGGTCAGCTCGCCCGTCTTCTTATCCTTCACCGGGCGCGGCCCGTTGAAGGTGATCATCGGATATTCCATGCCGCCAACCGGCCCGTTGACCGACTGCGCCGTCGGGTAGGGGTAGGCGAAGGCGAACTTTCCATAGACATTCAGCGTATGAGCAATGGACTTGGTGGAATAGGCGTCCCACAGCGGGCGCGCCTCCTTTGGGAAAAAGGACATGGCCATTACGGTGGGGTGCGCCGGGTCGGCATTCTTGACCCCCATGGCGTCCCAGATGAATTTACGCGACGAGCCGAAGGCAAAATCGCGCACATTGTCGGCCCGGAACTTCCAGGTTTTGGTCCCCGTGGCCTTACTTTTTTCAGCGGCGGCGGCCTCATCCGGCGTGACGACATAGACCGGGGACGAAGCGGTTCTGGCCTCAATGTAGCGCTTTTGCTGCGCGGCGGTCAGCACTTCGCCGGGATTGAGCAGTTCGCCGGTGGCCGACACAATGTGATCGGCGGGGACGGTCAGCTCGACCTCATAGTCGCCAAATTCCAGCGTGAATTCGCCTGACCCGATAAAGGCCTTGTTGTGCCAGCCTTCATAGTCCGAATAAACGGCCAGACGCGGGAACCACTGGGCGCCCAGAAAGATGCAGTTGCCGTCTTCGCCCGGCTTGGTGAAGCATTCATAGCCCGAACGGCCGCCAACCACCTTGGTTTCAGGCAAGGGCACACTCCACGACACGGTAAAGGTCAGGCTTTCGCCCGACTTCAGCGGCTGCGCCAGATCAATGCGCATCAGGGTGTCATTGAGCGTGAAGGCTAGGGCGCTGCCGTCGGCGGCGGTGACTTTCAGGTCGTTGAAGCCGCCTTCCCACACTTGCATTCGCTTAACGCGGCGCACTTCGCCCACGGAAATCTCTTTCGACGACGAGACAGTATCGGTCAGTTGCGCGATGGAATCGCGCTTGTAATTGTTCTGATCGAGCATCAGCCACAGATAGCGCAGCGTATCGGGCGAATTGTTCTTATAGGTGACGGTCTGGGTCGCCGTCAGGGTGCGCGTCGCCTCGTTCAGCGAAGCCTTGATTCGGTAATCGACCTTTTGCTGCCAGTAGCGATAGCCCGGCTCACCGGCGGCGTTGCGGTAATCGGTGGGCGTCGGCCATTCCTCGCCTTCCAACTGGCGGAACTTGTCCTCAAATCGGCCCTTGGTCTGTTCGACCGGATCGGCCAGAGCAACAGAGGTGACGGCCGGCAAGGCCAGGACGCACGAAGCGAGTAGAAGTTTTTTAAACACGGATGGCCCCAGCAAAAGTCTTTATAGGTTCCTTTTGAAACGAATTTTGCGGAACGCGCAAGCTCTTAAGCGCTTGTCTGCTCACCCGTGGCGGCGGACAGCGCCTTTTCCATGGTCACCTGATGCGGATAGGGGATGTAGATACCCGCCGCACCGAATTCTTCCTTGACCGATTTCAGCACATCAGCGCGCACCTGACCGTGCTGAGCTACCGTTACCTGCGCCGTCACTTTCAACTGCACCCCATTGTCCGCGAAGTTTTCGACCCCGGCCCAGACCTCCGGCGTGGACAGGGTGCCTGGGTGCGAGCCCATCACCTTTTTCAGAATGGATAGGGCCTTATCGAGATCGGTGGCGAAATCGACGGTCACCATTATTGCCAGGGTGCGGTGCCCGTAGTGGCTGATATTGATGATGCGGTCGGAAAAGATCTTGGCATTGGGGATATAGACCTTGTGGCTGTCGCCATTGGTCAGTTCGGTCGAAAACAGCCCCAGCCGCCCGACGGTGCCGGTGACATCGCCAATCGTCACCGTATCGCCGATGCGATAGGGCTTTTGCACCAGCAGCATGATGCCCGACGCGACGTTCGACAGCGTGCCTTGCAACGCCAGACCAATCGCCAGAGACGCCGCCCCCAGCACGGTCAGGATCGAGGTCGTCTGCACGCCCAGTCGGTTGAGGATAACCACAAGGCCAACCACCATGATCAGCCACCACACCACCTGCGACAGAAACTCGGGCAGGGTGCGGTCAGCGTCGGAATGGGCGTAGCGTTTGGCGGCTTTGCGTACTGTGTTCGACAGCCACTGCGACAGGAACAGGGTGACCATAAGGATCAGGGCGGCGATCAGCAGGTTCGACAGAAACGCCGAATGCTGCGTCAGGTCACCCCAGAAGGTTTGCACATTGCTGACGAAATAGTTGAAGCGCTGCGGGATTTCACGAAAATCGAACGTCATCTCAAGGCCTTAAAGTCCGCTAAAATGAGTCTTAGCTTGGGGCCGCCACAGGGCTTTCAGGGCGCTGTACGGCACGACGTAATATTCCCCCATGCACGCGCCCATGACGTGTGGCAGATCGCTCAGGCTGAAGACGAGTCCCTTGTCGCTGAACGACAGCGAATAGCCGTAACCGAGGTCATCACTTAGGCATTCGCCTACATCCGTGTCACCGACGAACCACGGCGATTTGGGCGTTAGTTTGGCTTTCAACGCCTGATATTCCGGGGTTTCGACCGGAGCGCCGTCGGTATCGGTTTTGGCCGGTCGCGCATAAAGTTTCAGTACCTGATCGGGGTCCAGCGCCTGCCCGCTTTTCAGGTCATAGGTGGTGCGGTTCCAGAAATTATTGGGATGCGCCCCGCCGCAATAGGTCGAACCCGACTGTTGCACCGTCATCAGGGTGGCGCTCAGATAGGTGATTGTGGTCGTCGTTTCGTCAAAGCCGCCCGCTGTTCCGCCCGCGGGACTGCTTTCCTTGCTTTCGGCCAGACAGCTGAGCGCACCATCTACCATCTGGAAGCGTAGCCCATCCAGCAGACGGTTGGCCAGAGGCAGGGTCTTCGCGTCCGGCGCGCGCGTCAGGCGCACGCCCGACACGCCCGTCGCCTTGTCGGTGACGGTACGCAGGGCGTAGCCCTCCAGCATCGTCTCCTTGCCTTCAGTCAGGCCGGAGTCATAAAGGCGGCTGAGATAAGGGTTATCGAGCGCCGCGACAGGGCTGTCGTAGGACAGGCCGGAACGCAGGGTCGTCGCGTCAGCCACGCGCTCAGCCGGGGTAAAGCGGCGTTCAGCAACCTTTTTCAGCACGACGTCGCGGTTGATCTTCTTGCCCGCCTGACCCAGCCACTGACCGCTTAGGCCGGTCGCCGTGGCCTTCAGTTGCAGCTTGCCGACCAGCGGGCAGCTGTCTTCCCAGCAGTTGGTGCGCTCCTCGAACGTCAAGGGGCCGCTGGCCGTCAGAGGAATATTCAGATGATAGCGGCTGTAGAAATACTGCGCCGTGGTCAGGTTGCCCTGTTTGACGATTTCGATGACCACCGGGGCCTTGCCGATCGTGCCCTCATACACGGTCTGGGTGGCGGGCACCTGCGCCAGTGCCGAACCGGCGACAATGACGGCCAGCAATGTCGTTGCGAGAAATCCTTTAAACCTCATCCTTGCCCCCATCCGATGTGCGGACTTTACGCCGCTGTCTGAAAAAGTCTTTTAGCACCTGACCCGTCTCGGCCTCAAGCACGCCGCCGGTGACTTCGGGAGCCCAGTGGCAGGTCGGCTGCGCAAAAAAGCGCGGGCCGCTCTCGACCGCGCCGCCCTTAGGGTCAGAGGCCCCATATATCACCCGTCCGATACGGGCGTGCGACAGCGCACCGGCGCACATGACGCACGGTTCCAGCGTCACATAGATCCACAGATCGGTCAGGCGATAATTGCCCACAACCTGCCCCGCGGCGCGTAGAGCCAGTATTTCGGCATGGGCGGAGGGGTCGTTAAGTTTAATGGGTGCGTTTTTTGCGCGCGCAATGATGGTTTTACTTGACGGATCGTAGATTAAAGCGCCTATCGGCACCTCGCCGGCCTGGGCGGCCTTTTCGGCCTCGTCCAGCGCCAGACGCATCAGGGTTTTGTCAGTCATGTCCTGTGGAGAGTCCATTGGGGTTGATGACCGGCAAACCGCTGCGGCGTCAAGTTAAAAGGCCCTGCGTGAGCAGGCCCAGTCAGGAAAATGATGATGTCTGAAGACAATAATATGCCCGAATCCGCCACTCCGTCTGAAGTGGTCGCCAACGACGCTCCCAAAAAATCATATGTTAAAAAGCCCGCAGGGAAAAAAGGCCCTCCGCCTAAGCCCGCGCGTCCGCCTGAGCGCATCGCCAAGGTGCTGGCGCGTGCGGGTCTGGCCTCGCGCCGCGAGGTCGAGCGCCTGATTGGTTTGGGTAAGATCGCTGTCAATGGCCGCCTGCTCGACACCCCGGCGACCACCGTGTCGCCTGACGACCTGATCACCGTCGAAGGCAAGCCGATCCGCAAGGCCGAGCCCACCCGCGTGTGGCGCTATCACAAGCCGGTCGGTCTGATGACCACCCATCAGGATCCGCAGGGCCGCCCCACCGTCTTCAATTCGCTGCCGCAGGAACTGCCGCGCGTGATTTCGGTGGGTCGCCTCGACATCAATTCCGAAGGTCTGCTGCTGCTGACCAATGACGGCGAACTGGCGCGCGCACTGGAACTGCCGACGACCGGCTGGACGCGCGTCTATCGCGTGCGGGCGCTGGGGCGCACCACACAGGAGGCGCTCGACACGCTGAAAACCGGCGTGACGGTCGAAGGCGTGCAATACGGTCCCATCGAAGCTAAGCTGGACAAGGCGCAGGAAAAGGCCGACGGCCGCGCCAATCTGTGGATCACGGTGTCGCTCAATGAAGGCAAGAACCGTGAAGTCCGTAAGGTTCTGGATAGCTTGGGGCTGAAGGTCAATCGCTTGATCCGTCTGGCCTATGGCCCGTTCCAGCTCGGCGATATCGAGCCGGGTGAGGTCGAGGAAATCGGTCCGCGCGTCGTGCGCGAACTGCTGGGTGACAAGATCGACCCGCGCAATCTACCGTCGGAAAACGAGACCCAGACGCGCACGCCAATGCGACTGCGCCGTACCGATGGCGAGGGCGCGCCGCGCACCGGCCGTCGCGGCGGCGGCGATCGCTTTGCATCGAAGAGCGAAGGCCGTGAGGAACGCCGTGAGCGCCCGCTCAGCCGCGACGAGGCCTTCCGTCGCAAGTACGAAGCCAAGGAATTTGGGGAGCGCGATTTCGATGAGCGCCCGCGCTTTGAAGGTGACGGTCAGGCCCGCGATCGCCGCCCGGAACGCGAAGAACGCGAATGGACGCCGCGCGCTGAGCGCCCCAGACGAGACTTCAATACCGGCGAGTTCAGGCCGCGTGCGGAAGGCAGCTTCAAACCGCGCGGTGACCGTAACTTCGGCGACAAGCCGCGCTTTGATAAGCCGCGTGGCGAACGCCCGTCGGGTGACCGTCCGCAGCGTGACTTCAAACCGCGCGGTGAAGGCGACTTTAAGCCGCGTGGTGAGCGTAACTTCGGTGACAAGCCGCGCTTTGATAAGCCGCGTGGTGAACGCCCGGCGGGTGACCGTCCGCAGCGTGACTTCAAACCGCGCGGTGAAGGCGACTTTAAGCCGCGTGGTGAGCGCAACTTCGGCGACAAGCCGCGCTTTGATAAGCCGCGTGGTGAACGCCCGGCGGGTGATCGTCCGCAGCGTGACTTCAAACCGCGCGGGGAAGGGGATTTCAAGCCGCGTGGTGAGCGTAACTTCGGCGACAAGCCGCGCTTTGATAAGCCGCGTGGTGAACGCCCGGCGGGTGATCGTCCGCAGCGTGACTTCAAACCGCGCGGGGAAGGAAATTTCAAGCCGCGTGGTGAGCGTAACTTCGGCGACAAGCCGCGCTTTGATAAGCCGCGTGGCGAGCGTCCGGCGGGCGACCGTCCGCAGCGCGATTTCAAACCGCGCGGTGAAGGTGACTTCAAGCCCCGCGGCGAACGCAGCTTTGGTGACCGCCCGGCAGGCAGGTCGTTTGGCGGCAAGCCTGGTGGTGGCAAGTCCTTCGGGGGCAAGCCGGGGGGCTTTAAATCCGGTGGCCGTCCGGGCGGCTTTGCCGGTAAGGACGCGTCGCGTAAGCCGCGTCCGGAGTAAATCCGTATGCGTATCGTCGGTGGTGAGTTTCGCGGGCGCGCTTTGAGCGCCCCCGAAGGCCAGAATACCCGGCCGACCTCGGACCGGGCGCGTCAGGCCGTGTTCAATATTCTGGAGCACGCAGAGTTCGCCCCCAATCTCAACGGGGCACGGGTGATGGACGTCTTTGCCGGCTCCGGCGCGCTGGGCCTTGAGGCGATGTCGCGCGGGGCGGCCTTCTGCCTGTTTGTCGATACGGATGACGCGGCGCGTGGCGCCATCCGCGACAATGTCGAGGCGTTTGGGCTATTTGGTGTCACGCGAATCCATCGCCGCGACGCTACGCAACTGGGCGTGCGCCCTGGCGGCGCGTCGGAAGCCTTCGATCTGGTGTTTATGGATCCGCCTTATCGTAAGGGTTTAGTACAGGCGGCGCTGGAGGCGTTGCGAAACGGGAACTGGCTGAGCCACGAGGCCCTGATTGTGGTCGAGATGGCCAACGATGAGGACTTTTTTGCCACGGAACTGTGGCAGATAATCGACACCCGAACCTATGGTCCGGCGCAGGTTTTGTTCCTGAAACAAAAAATTCTTACGAATTTTTAACTGCTCAACTTATTGATTTTGATAGATTAAAGCAAGAATTACCGTCTTGGTGTGGCCAAATTAACCCATTGGCCGGATTTTTCATATTGACGAGTTTTTTATTGTGTCCCCAATATGTCCTTAACAAGGTGTAAACCGCGCCGTCAGGCACGATTAATGCACTGAAGCCCCATTAAGGGGCGGGACTGAACTGTTATAAATGGGGTGATGTGATGACGGCAGAAGCGATCAAGCTTGAAGGCGGCAAGAAGCGCCGCGACGGCCTGAAGGTTATTCTGATGGCTGGTCTGAGTGTTCAGGCGTGGGCCTTCCTGATGGGTGTTGGGATTATCGTTCTCAACGTGACGCGTTAATTTTTGTAGCCTGTGGCGTTCGCCGCGGGTTTTTTTATGGCCGATTTCAGCCGGGGGCGCGGTTCAGGGGGAAACTGACCTTGCCATCCCGGTTGTGGGTCTGACCTAGAGCTCCGGTCTGACGGGACATCAGATCGCATGAGCCGACGGGGGAGTGGGGCTTAGGGTGAGTACGCCGGATGAGGCGCGCTCACCCTGATCGCCCCCGAAAATATAGTACGCACTACATAAATTTACCGCGCTGGGTTCGAGAACACCGGGACAGGGCGCCGCTATGTTGCGAAGGTGAAAATACCGTCCGCCAAACCGCTTTTTTGATGGTTTTGACCACGAAAAACACCAAAAGCACGAATGTTCGAAAACCGGATATGCCTTGGCCGCCGAGGCGGTACACGGCGGGTGACACGCCTGTTTTCAGGCCCCTCGCGCAAAACGGAGCCGCGAAACTGTTCGTGTTCGTCGTGGCCAACCCCTACCGCCGGCCGAACAGCTTTTCGATGTCTTTCAGCTTAAGCTCGACATAGGTCGGGCGGCCGTGATTGCACTGGCCCGAATGCGGTGTGGCCTCCATCTGCCGCAGCAGGGCATTCATTTCGGAGGCCGACAGCCGCCGCCCGGCGCGCACCGAATTGCGGCAAGCCATATTGCCGCAGATTTCGGCCATTCGTTCTTTCAGGATGAGGGCCTGACCGTTTTCGGCAATATCGTCGGCCAGGTCGCGGATCAGCCCGGCCACATCGCCGTCGCCGATCAGGGCCGGCACTTCGCGCACCAGAATCGTCGCCGGGCCAAAACTTTCGATCATCAGCCCAAAGCCTTCCAAATCGTCGCGCCGCGCCATCAGGCGGCTGACATCGGCGGGGTCGAGATCGACGATTTCCGGGATGAGCAGGGTCTGACGCGCCACATTGCCTTCGGCCATCATGGCCTTCATGCGCTCATAGACCAGCCGTTCGTGGGCGGCGTGCTGATCGACGATGATCAGACCGTCTTTGGTCTGCGCCAGTATGTAGGTCTCGTGCAGTTGTGCTCTCGCAGCCCCTAGCGGATAGGATTCAAACTCCGGCGGCAGGGGCTGGCTCAGCGTGCGCAGATCACCCCCCGCCTCGGCCAGACCGCTGTCCCCCGGCGTCTGCAGCATCGGTGCGGCCGCAACAAAGTCTCTTTCGACTCTGGCTGATGGCGCAAAGGTCAGGTCGGCATTCCAGGCGGGTTGGTAGTTCGGATGCGGCTGCTGCGGTGTCGCGTAGGCGCGGGGTTGATAACCTGCCCCCAAAGCACTGGAATGCAGGGACAGCGTCGGCTGCACCGGCGCGCGATAGCCCGATGACAGCGGGCTGAAGGCGCTGAGCGCCTGATCGGCCACGGTGGTCGCGGCGCGGTGTCCGGCCGAGGCCAAGGCGTGTTTCAGCGCCCCGACGATCAGTCCGCGCACCAGATTGGGGTCGCGGAAGCGCACCTCGGCCTTGGCCGGGTGGACGTTGACGTCGATGTTCTGAGGGTCGGTCTCGACATAGAGCACCGCCATCGGGTGGCGATCGCGCGCCAGAAAATCGGCATAGG
Source organism: Asticcacaulis excentricus CB 48 (assembly GCF_000175215.2). Lineage (NCBI taxonomy): Bacteria > Pseudomonadati > Pseudomonadota > Alphaproteobacteria > Caulobacterales > Caulobacteraceae > Asticcacaulis > Asticcacaulis excentricus. The sequence continues at coordinate 1,249,547 of NC_014817.1, forward strand.
CCCCGCGCAGCGCCCCGGTCAGCAGCTTGTCGCGCACCGGGCGGCCATTGACGAACAGGTACTGATGCTGGGCATTGCCGCGCGAAAAGGTCGGCAGACCCGCATAGCCGGTCAGTCGGACCCCCTCACGCTGCTGATCAATCAGCAGGGCATTGTGGCCGAAATCATCGCCCAGCAGCGCGGCAAGCCGCTTCAGCCGCCCCTCAAATCCGGCCTCTTCGGGGTAGAGGCGTAAGGACCGCTTACCATCGAGAGTTAGCGAAAAGCCGACATGTTCGTGCGCCATGGCCTGCCGCTTAACCTCTTCGCTGATGGCCATGTTCTCGGCGCGGTCGGTCTTCATGAACTTCAGACGCGCCGGGGTGGCATAAAACAGGTCTTTTAGCTCGACCCGCGTGCCGTGCGGGCGCGAAAAAGCCGCGGGCCGCAGCGGCGACATTGCCCCGGCATCGACTGTAATGGCGATGGCCCCGTCCATGCCTTTGGCGCGCGAGGTGATGTCGAGACGCGCCACCGACCCCATGGACGGCAGGGCCTCACCGCGAAAACCCAGCGTCTGGATATGCAGCAGGTCCCAAGTACCGTCCGCCTGTGGTTTCAGCTTGGAGGTGGCGTGGCGCTCGACCGCCAGCGGCAGGTCATCTGCGTCCATGCCGCGCCCGTTATCCTCGATCAGGATGCGCGACAGCCCGCCCATTTCAGCGAAAATGTCGATCTGCGTCGCACCGGCGTCGATAGCATTTTCGACCAGTTCCTTGATGGCCGAAGCCGGACGCTCGACCACCTCGCCGGCGGCGATGCGGTTGATGGTGTCCTGAGGCAGGCGGGAAATATGGGCCATTGTGCTAATTTAGGTGAGTCCGGCGATGGGGGCAATGTCGGGAAGGATTTGGCCACGAAAAACACCAAAATCCCGAACGCTGAGCCTCGGCGCTGCCCGCGCTCGAAGGGCTTTACCACGGATGCACACGGATGGCGGGCTTTGCCCGCCGACACGGATATCCGTGCCAGACGAACGCCGTTCGTCATCCGTGTCTATCCGTGGTGGAAAAAGAGTCCCGCGCTGGGAGTCAGTAAGGGTTTGAACCACAGATTTCACAGATGGGCGCTACGCGCAGGGCGGGCGACACGGGCACGGATAATCTGTGGCATCTGTGAAATGTGTCGCTTCGATGTTAAGCCATAAACCCAAACGAAAAAGGGCCGCCTTGCGGCAGCCCTTTTGAATCTTCAATGTCTTACGGCTTACAGACCCGGCAGTTTGAAGGATTTTTCCTTCTTTTGCTCTATGGTCACTTTGCCGTTGCCCAGCAGCGACTTTATGCGCGCGGCTTCCGATTCCGGGTCGAGCGCATTGACTTCACCGGCCAGAACGGAGTTGGTCGAAGGCACGGCGGCGGGGGTCTCGTCCTTTTTCCAGAACAGGATCTTGTCGGCGAAGCTCTCTTCCTTATAGGCCAGATCGCCAAATTCATCGTCCACGACGTAGCGGGCCAGCGGATCGGCCTTATCGGCCCCGGCCTTGGTGGCCAGAACCTTTTCGCCTTCAGAGCGGGTGATGGCCTGACGCTGACCCAAAAGGGCCTCACGCGCAGCACTTTCGGGTTGCAGTTCCTGCGGGCGGGGCTCACCCGGCGCAGGCGGACGCAGCGCAAAATCCGGCGGCACCACCAAAGGCGCCTTGGTCACGACGCGAAATTCGTCCGGCACGACCTTGTTCAGGCCCAGCGCGCTCTTGGTCGATTCGCACCCCGTCAGACCGACGCCGGCGATCAGCACTAGACCCGCCACTACTTTGACCGACTTCATTCTTCGCTCCGCATTATCCGTGCCCTTTTTCAGAAGGGGCTGGAGAGTGTTACTTGCTTTTCGCCGCCCTGCCAAGGGTCCGCGTTTAACCTTGTTTCGACTCTTCCCGATTGAGGAAGAAGACGTCGATGAACAACAGGGCCACGCCGATATTGATGGCGGCGTCGGCAATGTTGAATACCCACGGAAAGCCCAGCCCCGAAAAATCGAGAAAATCGACCACGCCGCCGTAGATAATACGGTCGATGGCGTTGCCGATGGCGCCGCCCGCCACCAGAGCTAGCCCCAGACCGAGGATGCGCCGGTTAGTGCGGCGGACCCAGTCGATCAGGAAGGCCGACACGACCAGCGAAAAAAGGGTGAGCAGCCAGCGGCCGATCCCTTCCGAATGGAAGAAACCGAAGCTGACGCCCTTGTTCCAGACCATGCTGAACGAGAAGAAGGGCAAAATCTTGACCTGTCCGAGACTAGGCAGTTGCAGACCGTATAAAATCCAGTTCTTGCTGATCTGATCGAGGATCAGGCCGATCAGTCCGATCAGCAGCATCTGCCGCCCCAGCAGGGTGGTGTGCGGCGGGGCGAAGTGGGTTTTCAGCTTGGTTTGCAGGTCAGTCATGGATTTCCCCGACATGAATCATACCTTCCAGGTTACTGGGAAGGGGGGCCGCACGAAATCGCGGAGCGATTGAGATGTGGTGGTGGGGGCTCGGAGCGGCGCTTCAAAAAACGAGGGTGTAAACTCAGGTGCAAGCCCGCCTCCGTCTTTTTGCCAAAGGCAAAAATCCACCTCCCCCAGCAAGCTGGGGGAGTATGATTGACCATTATCCATGCGCCGCGTCCCATTCGGCCACAGCTTCGGCGTCGCGCAGGGACAGGTCCGGATAGCGCGGGTCTGAGCCTACTTCGGGCAGGATGCGCCACGACCGCTGGCACTTCTGACCGTGCGCGATGTGCACCACGACCGACACGTCTTTCACCTCGCCGAGGCGGAAGGCGTCTTCCGGGCCGACCGAGGCCGACAGCACGGCCTGAGACGTGCGGAAGACCTCCGCCGCGTCTATGCCATCAAAGGCCGCGAGCAGCGGTTCGGAGTCGATAAACACCGTAGGCGCGGCTTCGAGCGCCGAGCCGATCACCTTGTCGCGGCGCTTCTCTTCCAGTGCGGCGGTGACGACCGACAGCACTTCCTCGATCTTGCCCCAGCGCGCGGCCTCGGCGGCATTGTGCCATTCGGCGGGCACGGCGGGCAGGGTGCGGAAGAGGTTTTCCGGCGCGTCTGGATAGCGATAGCTCCACGCCTCTTCGGTGGTGAAGGCCATGATGGGCGACAGCCAGGCCGTCAGGCGCTCAAACAGGATGTTGAGCACCGTGCGGCAGGCACGGCGCTTCACGTCCGACGGCTTGTCGCAATAGAGGCTGTCCTTGCGGATGTCGAAATAGAGCGACGACAGGGTCTGAGACGCGAAATCGGCCACCGGACGGATGACGCCGGCGAAGTCATAGGCGTCATAGGCGGCGCGCACCTTGGCGTCCAACTCATGTACGTGGTGCAGGATATAGCGTTCCAGCGACGGCATGTCCTGATAATTGACAGCTTCGTCGTCCGTATAGCCGTTGAGTGCGCCCAAGAGATAACGCAGCGAATTTCGCAGCTTGCGATAGGCGTCCACGGTCGTTTGGATGATCTGCTTGCCGATGCGCAGGTCGTCGGAATAGTCCGACAGCGCGACCCACAGGCGCAGGATTTCGACGCCCGACTCCTTGGCGATGTCCTGCGGGGCGACCACATTGCCCTTGGACTTCGACATCTTCTCACCCTGTTCGTCGAGGACGAAACCGTGGGTCAGGACGGCCTTATACGGCGCACGGCCGCGCGTGCCGCACGATTCCAGCAGCGATGACTGGAACCAGCCGCGGTGCTGATCCGAGCCTTCGAGATAGAGGTCGGCGGGGCTGTGCGTATTTTCACGGCCTTCCAGCGTGAAGGCGTGGGTCGAGCCGGAGTCGAACCACACATCGAGGATGTCCGTGACCTTTTCATAGTCGGCCGGATTGTAGCCATTGCCCAGAAAATCCTCGTCCGGGCGCGTGAACCAGGCGTCTGCGCCTTCGGAGGCAATCAGCTTGATGATGCGGTCGTTGACGGCGGGGTCTCTCAGCGGCTCACCCGTCTTTTTATCGACGTACATGGCCAGCGGCGTGCCCCAGTTGCGCTGACGGCTGATCAGCCAGTCGGGGCGGGTTTCGACCATGCTGCCGATACGGTTGCGGCCCTGATCGGGGTAGAAGGCGGTCTCACCGATGGCCTTGAGCGCCGTGGCGCGCAGGTTCGTCTCGCCATCCATGCGGATAAACCACTGGGGCGTATTGCGGAAGATGACAGGCGCCTTGGAGCGCCACGAATGGGGGTAGGAGTGATCGACGCGACCACGGGCCAAAAGATTCCCGGCCTCGATCAGCTTCTCCATCACCACCTTATTGGCGTCGCCGAACTTGCCGGCCTTCTTGCCCTCGGTTTCAAGGACTTTCAGGCCCGCAAACAGCGGTACATGCGGGTAGTAGGCCCCGTCGGGATCGACCGTATCGGGGATGGAATCCAGCGAATAGCCGGATTTCAGCCACACCAGATAGTCGTCGGCACCGTGGCCGGGGGCCGTGTGCACGAAGCCGGTACCGGCGTCGTCGGTGACATGGTCGCCCGCCAGCATGGGCACTTCGAAACCGTAGCCCTCATGTAAGGTAGATAGTGGGTGGGCAAGGGTAAGGCCGTCGCAATCGACGTCGGCCAGAACCAGAGTCCATGTGGTGATATTGCCTGCTGTACGCACGGACTCGGCCAGCTTTTCGGCGACGATCAGGCGGTCGCCGACCTTGGCCCACGGCGCGAAGCCGAGCGTTTCTTCGGAGGCTACTTCCGTGACCTCATATAGCGAATAGCTGATCTTCGGGTTGAAGCTGACGGCGCGGTTGGCTGGGATAGTCCACGGTGTGGTGGTCCAGATCACGACGGAGGTGTCGTTCAGAGCAGAGTCACCCCCCTCCGACGGCGACGCTGCGCGCGCCGCCACCTCCCCGTCTTCGCCTGACGGCTCGACAGGGAGGAGGGATTTTACCGGAAACTTCACCCAGATGGTCGGGCTGACGTGCGGGTGGTATTCGACCTCGGCATCCGCCAGAGCCGTGCGTTCGACCGGCGACCACATGACGGGCTTCGAGCCGCGATAAAGCTGACCCGACATCAGGAACTTGTGGAATTCCGCCGTCACCTTCGCTTCGGTGTCGAAATCCATGGTGGCGTAGCGTTCATCCCATTCGCCCAGGATACCCAGACGCTTGAACTCTTCGCGCTGCACGCCGATCCATTCGGCCGCGTACTCGCGGCAGGCCTTGCGGAACTCGGCGGCGGGCACCTCGTCCTTCTTGCGGCCCTTGGCGCGGAACTGCTCCTCGATCTTCCATTCGATCGGCAGGCCGTGGCAGTCCCAGCCGGGGACGTAATCGACATCATAGCCCATCAGAAACTTCGAGCGCACCACGAAGTCTTTGAGAATCTTGTTCAGCGCGTGGCCGATATGGATATTCCCATTGGCGTAGGGCGGGCCGTCGTGCAGCACGAACAGGGGGGCGTTTTTGGCCTGACGCGCCTTACGAACGCTGTTGTAGAGGTTGGACTCTTCCCACTTTTTCAGCATTTCGGGCTCGGCCTTGGGCAGGCCGGCGCGCATCGGGAAGGCGGTTTCAGGCAGGAAGACGGTTTCGCGGTAATCGCGTGAAGGCTGTTCGGACATGAATCCTGATAATCTCTGGGAGGGGATACGGTCAAATAAGGCGTGGCGATGTACTCCCAGCGCAAGACCCGGTGCGGGTGGCTTACGCTGGGCTTCAAATTCGAAGCTGCGCCCGTATCGTCAACATGGAGGCAGCGTTTATCAGAGGCCACCGGAATTGCCTAGAGCGGAATGATTTCTAATGGAATCATTCCGCTCAAGCTGCCATTGAGGCGGCGGCCAAGGTGGCGAAGCACGCACCCGGCGAGGGGCCAAACCAAGACAAGGAAAGAAAAGCGGAGGCGATAAGCGGCTGACGCTTACATGCGGAGGGTTCGCTATTTAAGTGCCGCCCCCAAAATTAGGGGAGGCGCTTTTGCCAATCCTGACAAAAACTGTCAGCACTTCCTGTAGCCTCCGACGCAGGAGGTGCCCATGCGCAAGATTGATCTGAAACGTGAGCGCAAGCCGCTCTATATCGCTTCCGCCGGTCAGTTTGTGCTGATCGACGTGCCGCCGCTGCCGTTCCTGATGATCGACGGCCAAGGCGACCCTAATGGCGAAGGTTTTGCCGAGGCCATGCAGGCGCTGTTTTCGGTCGCCTATGGGCTGAAATTCATGAGCAAGGTCGAATGTGACCTCAACTATACCATACCGCCGATGGAGGGGCTGTGGTGGGCCGACCGTTTCGACCGCTTCTATGACCGCGACAAGGACCTGTGGTCGTGGCGCATCATGGTGCCCCAGCCCGACACGATCACGCCCGACATGTTCGCCCGCGCCGTGGTCGGGGCCGGTCGCAAGGGTAAAGGCGGCACAGCTCTGGGGCGTTTGCGGCTTGAAACCTGGGCCGAGGGCTTGAGCGTTCAGACCCTGCATGTAGGCTCTTACGACGATGAAGGCCCGTTGATTGCGCAATTGCATCAATGGATTGCCGACAATGGCCTGAGCGAAACCGGGCATCACCACGAAATCTATCTGTCCGACCCGCGCCGCACCGCGCCCGAAAAGCTGAAGACCCTTCTGCGCCAGCCGGTGCAACGCGCATAAGCGCATTGCAGAGAGATGTGGGGATCAGAGGCCCAAACCCCGCAAACGCGCGCGTAACCGCGACAGGATCTCGGCGTCGAACCAAGGGTTACGGCTGAGCCACAGGCGGTTGCGCGGCGAGGGGTGCACAAGCGGGAAAAAGGCGCCGTACTGATCGGCCTGCCGTACGCGTTCTGTCAGGCTGAGGCAGTCATTGAGATAATAGCCCTGCGCATAGGCCCCGATCAGCAGGGTCAGTTGGATATTCGGTAAGGTCTTCCGCACCCGCGCGTGCCACAGGGGGGCACATTCCGGGCGTGGGGGATTGTCGCCGCCCCCACCTTTACTTGTCACCGCCCGGCCCGGATAACACAACCCCATCGGCAGGATGGCAAAGCGGCTCTGGTCATAGAAGGCGTCCGGCGTCACCTGCATCCAGTCGCGCAGGCGCTGACCCGACGCATCGTCCCACGGAATGCCCGACACGTGAACCTTGGTGCCCGGCGCCTGACCGATGATCAGCACGCGCGCGGCGGGGTCGGCGGTGCGCAGCACTGGACGCGGCCCCAGCGGCAGATGCGCTTCGCACACCCGGCAGGCGGCGATGTCGACGAGCAGGCTCAAAACAGCGTGTCCTTGACCGGAGCGGCGTCATCATCGGCAATATCCAACAGGTCATCGGGCGGCAGGGCCGGATCAAAGACGCTATTGTCGAACCAGCCCTGCCATTGCCGCCGTCCGACCATCACCAGCGGCTCGCCATCACGTCGCGCGGTGCGGTGACGGCGGCCCTGATGCCATTCGTAGACGCCGGCCACCGGCACCAGGGCGTGACGCCGGGCAAAGGTGCCCCGGAAGGTTGGCTTTTCAGCTGCGGTTTCGATACGCGCACTGAAGGTTGAGGCTTTCGGTGTCTCCTTCGCCCATCTGGGGATCAGCCCCCAACGCGCGTTCATCAACTGTGGCCCGGCGGTGACGATGGGGTAGGCGTCGGTGGGTTTCACCTCATCGTTGAGCACCTCAGCCACCCCCTCATCGGTCATGCCGAGGCTGCTGAGAAAATCGCGCCACGCTTTCAGGGCCAGGAATTGTCCGCACATGGGATCAGTATAGGGAGCCGCACGCCCGAAACAAGACTCGCGCCGCCCATCGTTTTTCGTTAGGGAGGGCGGCATGTCTGCACCCTTTACCCGCATCTATGACGGCGCTGAGCCGATCCGCCTCAACAAATGGCTAGCGCAATCGGGCGTCTGTTCGCGCCGCGAAGCCGATGCCTTTATCGCTGACGGGCTGGTCAGCGTCGAGGGTGAGGTGGTGCGCGATGCCGGCCGCAAGGTCGAGGCGGGGCAAAGCGTCAGCTTCAATCCGCAGGCGCAGGCCTCGCTCGATGCCAAGCTGACGGTGGTCTATCACAAGCCGGTGGGTATTGTGTCGGGGCAGCCCGAAGCGGGTGAGACCCCGGCGGTGCGTATGATCCGCCGCCCGAACCACTGGGGGCAACTTACCCAGTGGCCTAATCAGGACTCGAAGCTGGCACCGGTCGGGCGGCTGGATAAGGACTCGCGCGGGCTTCTGATCCTGTCGGAGGACGGCGTGCTGGCCAAGGCGATTATCGGGCCGGACAGCGAACTGGAGAAGGACTATACCGTCCGGGTGCGCGGGCCCATTTTTGAGGCCAAGCTGAAATGGCTGCGGCAAGGGCTGGAGCTGGACGGCCGCAAGTTGAAGCCCGCCGTGGTCCAGCAGGTGGGGGAGCAGACCCTGCGCTTTGTCCTTAAGGAAGGCCGTAACCGTCAGATCCGCCGCATGTGCGATATGTGCGAACTGCGGGTTCTCGACCTCTACCGCTCGCGTATCGGGCCGGTGGAGATCGGCGACCTGCCCGAAGGCCAGTGGCGATTACTGACGCTGGAGGAGCGTGCGGCCTTGCTGCCGGGCTGACGTTTTTTGCAGGCCTCAAAGTAGCGTTTTTGTTTTTTTGATCAGTGAACATCGCAGAGTCAACGCTTAGGCTAGTGTCGCTACACACTTCGGGTCACTATGCCCATAAAAAAAGCATGGGGTGTTGTTCAATATGATTATTTCAAAATGTTCGTACATAAAGTTGATTATAGCACTGCCTTTTTTTGGTGTTTTGGCATTTACATGGCCTGTTTTATCATTTTATCAATTTGTACTGGGGGTGAAATTGATAAACGAATCAAAGGAATTATCACTTATAATTCTTTCTATAATCAGTTTGTATCCCGCTTTTATTTTTATTTTAATTGTGGTAAAGGCCACAATATACGGGGGTATGTTCTTGTTTTTGAAAAATGGAAAAATTTGTTATTTGAGTGAAATTTTCAAAAGCGTTTCTATATCCGAAGTTAAATCAGTTTCCGTTAAGGTGTTTAATTACGGTCTGTATAGACAAAATAATATTAAAATTAATCTTGAGTCGGGAAAAGTAAAATATATTCCGGTCTCCATTCTGAGAGATAAGCCAAGTATTATTTGCGATAAAATAAGCGAAATAGTATCGGGTCGGTAGAGCGCGGCCGCTGCCCGCCGGAGGCTCTGTCTCTTCGTTGCGCTTACGTCGCCGCCCGGAAACAGCTTGCCACATGGTCATCGACCAGACCTACCGCCTGCATATAGGCGTAGAGTATGGTGGAGCCGACAAAGCTCATGCCGCGTTTTTTGAGATCTTTCGACAGGGCGTCGGACACGGGCGTTGAAGCGGGCACGTCGCGTAGGGTTTGCGGGCGGTTGCGCTGCGGCTGACCGCCGACAAAGCCCCACAGATAGGCGTCGAACGACCCGAACTCTTTTTGAATGACCATGAAGGCGAGGGCGTTTTTGCGCACGGATGCGATCTTGAGGCGGTTGCGGATAATGCCGTCGTCGTGCATCCGCGCCTCTAACTCTTCGTCACTCAGGGCGGCGCAGGCGGCCACGTCGAAATTTTTGAAGGCGGCACGGTAGGCGTCGCGGCGTTTGAGGATGGTTTCCCAGTTGAGCCCGGCCTGCGCGCCTTCAAGGATCAGCATTTCAAACAGCAGACGGTCGTCGTGGACCGGCACGCCCCATTCGTGGTCGTGATAATGCACGTAGTGCGGCTTGCTTTCGTTGACCCAGCCGCAGCGTGTCCGTCCGTCGCTCATTTTGTCTCCTCCTGAGCGCATGCCAAAAAGTGTGAAACGGTTTTTGGACTCACATGCGCGACCAAACACAAGATCAGCGCAGGTTTAGCCCATGTGGCGCGTATTAGTGTCAGCATAAGTGCGGGACGGCCCGCAAATCCGCAAAACTTTTGCGGGCGATGTGGATTTTGAGTTACGACCCTCATTTCCGGTCCTTACGCAGCCCTGACAAATACCGAGCCCCAACACATGCCGGGCTTATGCGCGGCGACGCGTCAGCGGTCGCTGTTCGCGCAAATGCGGCCCGGCGCGCGGCAAAATGTCTCCATAGGACAAGGTCTTAAGGAGCGTCCCCGACACGCAGCGGCCATGGCGCGGCGCAAATGCGGCGGCGCGCGGCCGAATACGGCCAAAGCGTGTTTTACCTGAAGGTGACACGCAAAGGGCGTGCTTCCCGATGGTTTACTTACCCCCCGGCCCGTAGCCTGGAACTCAGCCGGGGCGCTGTTGAGCCACACAGCTTGAACGCCCAGCACGCAGGCTTCGTCGCTTCGAAGTCACCGGCTGGTCTTACGGTTCGCATCGGATACGCGGACCGAAAGCGCCACGGACACACATTCAACCGGAACCGAAAGGAACCCTACCATGACCCGCTTTAACCTGACGACCAAGATCGCCGCCTTCGCTATCGCCAGTGCCGCCGTCTCCATCACCCCGGCCCTGGCGCAGACCGCGCCTTCGACGACCCAACCTTCGACCGACGCGACCGCGACCGCCGAAGCGCCGGCCGCCTCCACCACCCTGACCGGCAAGATCGCCGCTGCGGGCCAGAAGGCCGGCACCTTCACGCTGCAAGTCGGTGAAGCCCCTTCGGCCAAGGAAATCGCCGTTGACGCTTCGGCCGCGACCTCTGACGGTCAGCCCTTCGCCATCGGCGATGAAGTGACCGTGACGGGTACGCTGAGCGCCGATCAGACGGCCCTCAAGGCCTCGACGCTGGCCAAGTCGGGCGCTGCGGCGACCTCCGCCCCGGCGGACTCCTCGGCTTCGGACATGTCGTCTTCGCCGTCCACGGAACCGGCTCCGGCTACGGAACCGGCCAGCAAGCCGGCCCAGTAAGTCAGCCCAGTAAGCCAGGTAGCTTAACCGGTGCCCCGTGGGGGCATCGGTCAGCCCCACCGCCCCTACGGGCACTGAGGGCAGAAACGAAATCCCCGTCCGGTCACGCACCGGGCGGGGCTTTTTGATGTGGATCGCCCGCGTGACGGGCTTTTTGTCACCATGACCCAGCCCGCGGATCGTATCCTTATACAGTGCCCCCTAAAGTAAAATTCAGTAAAAACAGGAGGATATTATGAACGACTTTATAGCCAACGGCCCCATAAGCGACTGGAACGACCATGACGCCTTCTGGCAGCGCGACTTTTCCAACCGCCCCTATGGCGCGGAAGACAGCTACGGTATTTTCCGTCCGGCCTATCGCTTCGGCTACGATCTCTATGGCGATCATGCCGGTACGGCCTTCAACGATCTGAGCGATGACGAACTGCGCAACCGTTGGGAGGCCTACCCCGAACGCGGTGACCTCAGCTGGGATCGGGCGCGTGACGCGGCCCGTGATGCCTATGCCCGTCGCGACATTGATCCGGCCCCGCGTCTGGAAACGGTTATCGACGAGAACTAATTGATTGGGTCAGAAGTGCCGGTTGACCGACAGCCACAGGGTGCGCGGCCTTAGCGGCGTATTCTGTGGCGCGGTGTCGAGCGCGAAGGGGTTACCATAGGCAAAACTGTTGCTCTTGTTGCCCGTCGCATTGGTGACGCGCAGGGCGATCGTATAGGGGCCCAGATCGGCACTGCTGCTGAGATCGAGATTGGTATAGCCCTTCATGCGGATCACCCGCGTGATACCGTAGTTGAGCGGGGAGCCGTCGCGATACGAAAGCACTGCGGCATTTTCAAACGGCAGTCGCCACAGGCGCCGGCGCCATTGGGTGCTGAGGCTGACCATGCGCGGCGAAATATAGGGCATCCCTTCTTCCAGCACCTTGGGATAGACGGGGTTGGTCCTATAAAGGTTGGGATCGCTGAACTGTGTGCGCACCTGCATTGTCAGGGTGTCGAACGGCCGCCAGCCGCCTTCGAGTTCGATCCCAGTGTTGCGGCCGTCGCCGATATTGAGCGTTACGGGCAGGCCTGTGGCGCGTAACTGATCCGACTGTATATCGCGCCATTCGATGTTATACAGGGCGGCATCGACCCGCAGCCGACCGTCCGGGGCGCGGTATTTCAAGCCCGCTTCGATACTGTGCAGGCGGTCGCCCTCATAGGTTGCGGGGATGATGGTCTTCTGCGCCGTGGTGGTGTTGAAGCCGCCGGTGCGAAACCCGTCCGACGACAGGGCATACAGCATCAGGGTGGTCGAGGGCTGATAGCTAAGCATCAGTTCGTGCGTCACTGGTGTGGCGTTGATGACGCCGGTAATGCGGCCTGACTGAGCATAGTCCACAAGGCGCACCCTCGCGATGTCGCTCAGTGTGCGGTGACGCGACCTTTGCGCGCGCAAGCCTACTGACAGCGACCATTTAGGCGCAAAATCCCAGGTGACCTTGGCAAAGGCGGCCACATCGTCGATGCGGTCGGAACGGTCCTCATCATAGAGAGTGCGCCGCGTAAAGACGTCGATCAGAAGGGGGGTAAAGCTTTCTTCGCTCCGCGCCGCAAATACCCCAGCCAGCCAGCGCACCGGACGGTCGGGCGGCGACACGTAGCTGGCTTCCACACTCGACAGGCGAATGGTCTGGTCTTCCTCGAAGAAGAGGACGCCCGAATTGGGGATGGTGACGTAGCGCCCGATCGGTTGCGCGTCATAGCCGGAGTGAATCTTATGACTCAAGCGGTTGAGCGCCAGGCGCCACGTCCCCGAAGAAGTGTCGCGCGTCAGCCCGAGCGCCAGGTTCTGAAAGATATTGTCGTGGGGTTCGGCCAGAGACAGGGCGCGGCGGTAAGGGCCCATGCGGCCCACAACATACTGGCTGTTGGAGGAGCGCAGATCCTGCACCATTACGGTCGAATCGAGCGTCAGGGTAGGGGTCGCCTGCCATTTGAACGAAAAGCGTCCGCCGGAACGTTCGGTATCGTTGCTGGCGTTCTTGGTCAGGGCCTCATCTTTGATAAAACCCGCCGATTTTTCGTCCCAGATGACGGCACGCAGGGCCGCCTCGCCCGGCAGGGGCAGGTTGATCATGCCGGTGGTCCGCCACGACGGCTTGCCCTCAGAGGCGGTGCCGAGCGCCACTCCGGCTTCGGCTTCGAAATGATCGAGCTGCGGCTTGTTGGTGACCAGTCGCACGACACCGGACAGCGCGCCCTGGCCATAGAGGTTGCCCTGCGGTCCCTTGAGGACTTCGAGGTGCGCCATATCCACCAGCAGCAGGTCAGGGTCTGGCGCGTTATAGGTGATTGGCGTGTCGTCAAGATAAAGGCCGACCATCGACTGGGTGCGTCCGGTCAGTACACTGTCAGAGACGCCGCGCAGGAAGATCTTGTCACGGCCGGGCCCCAGATTGGTCACCGTCATACCGGCCACGTGTGGCGCAAGGCTCGACAGGTCCGTATCATTGCCGGACAGGAGCGGTGGGGCTACTACGCTGACCCCGGCGGGGGTGTCGAATAGACGGCTGGGGTGACGCACCACAATGAGCGGAATATCGTCATTGGACGGTGGTGGCGTGGGGCCGGCCACGGGGCGGGGTTGGGTCGCGCGCGTCTCGCGCACCAGACGGAAGGTCACGGCATCGATTCGCTCGACGCGGCAGCGACTGCCCACAACCAGCTTTCGCAACGCTGTATTCGCAGAAAAACGCCCCTTGAGGGGCCGCACGGTCGCCTCGCATTGCACCGGATCGACGCCGCCGATCGAAATTCCGCTGCGAGCTGCCAGCGACATCAGGGCTTGCGGCAGGGGGGAGGGGGGAAGGTTAAAGTCGTAGGCACGGTCGGAGGCCCGGGCCACTGGGGCCCCCAGTAGGGACGTGCAGAAACTAGCGGTCAGAAGCCCGGCGGCGAAGATAGATGGCGTCTGGCGTCGTGCGGGCATCGACCGGTAGAAACTCAGTTATACGCCCGGCAACCGCGGTCTGCGAATCGAGGGTCAGGATGGCATTCAGCCTCAACTGCGCGGCGTCGCCTTCGACGATGATCGGCTTTTCGAAATACCGGTTCAGGTCGGCGGCCACGTCAGACAGCGGCAGATTGCGATAGATAGCACGGGATGATTGCCAGGCAAAGGCCTCCGCCGGATCGACCTTGGCCAGTTGCCGCGTGCCCGACGCTTCGCGGTAGGTGCCCAGATCACCGGGAAGAAGGCGCGAGGCCGCGCTGTGGTCGGCCATTTCGATCTGGCCTTCGCGCACGGCGACGCGCACCTCGCCATTGAAGCGGGCGACGTTGAATTCGGTGCCGATATCGGTGAGGGTCAGCTTACCGGTCAGCAGGCGAAACGGCTGATCGGCCTTGTGCGCTACGGTGACGGACACTTCGCCCTTGTCCAGCGTGACGGTGCGCGCAGAGCGCGTCATCTTCACTGAAAGGTGGGTATCGGTATTGAGCCTCAGCTGCGTCCCGTCAGCCAGCGTGATGGTTTGACGCTCGCCCTTATGCGTCGCGTAGGTCCGAACCGGCGACAGCGCGCCCGAGGCCATAAGGAAGACACCTGCAGCGACGGCGGTCAGACCCCCGACACCCATGGCCATCACTCCAAGCCGACGTGTCGGATTGCGAGGCGTCTGAGGCCGCACACTCGACCTTAGCGTTTGGACAGGCTCAGTCGCATCCAGCCCGCCCCACACGGTCAGGGCTTCGGCGTAGGCGCGGGCATGGCGCGGTGACATATCGAGCCAATCGGTCAGGGCAATGATGTCGAGCTCGCTGATCACGCCAGATTGCGCCCGGATCACCCAGTCGGCCGCTTCCGCTTCGATTTTCGCGTCGATGTCCGACATGGTTTGTGGCCTCTCTGACCAGATGACACCCTAATACGCCGTTACCCGTAAAAATTCCTTCGCACTGCGGACGATTAATTCAGCCGCCGACTTCGGTTTAGTGCGAGAAGGTGTTTAAGGGCGCTGCTGAGGTGTTTTTCGACCGAGCTGATCGAGATTTCGAGTCGGCGGGCTACCTCGGTCTGGCTTAGACCCTCCAGCTTGTGCATCCGGAAGATGTCACGCGTCCTTGGGGGGAGGGCGTCGATGTCGTTCAGCACGGCGCGCAGAGCCTGTCGTCCCCCGACCACGGCCTCGGCGTCCGGCGCAGCGTCGGCTTCGCCGGTCATTTGCGGGTTGAGCGCCTGCCACGCCTCTTCGCGCGCATCGCGCCGGGTCAGGGTGCGGCGGCGGTTGAGCCACAGATTGTTCGCCATGCGGAAGAGAAAGGCGAGAGGTTCCTCGATCTCCCCCTCAATGCCGCCACGCATCAGGCGCAAATAGAGGTCCTGAAGCACGTCCTCGGCGCTCGCCTCGTCGCCGCACAGCCGCGTCAGGTAGCGCAGAAGCACGTCGCGTTTGGCGAAATAGATTTCCGACAGGCGCGCGGTGGGGGTCATCGGCTCTCTGAGGCGTGATCGGGATACAGATATAAGGGCGAATTCCCTTCGCGGACAAGCCTTTATGCCCGGCCAAAGGATGTTAAAGTAAAAAAATCATAAAAATTTTTTGAAAGGGCATGAGGGTACGCGTTTCGGTCGGTGTCATCGCTACAGGAGGCTCCTCCGGAAGGTGACCATTCGTCCTGCGGGGGACAGTGGATGCCGGGGTCTCCATCTTAAACCTGAACCGGGCGTCGTGAATCTGCGACGTCCGGATTTTCTTCCGGTTTTCCTCTGAGCGGGACCAGTGACATGCGTTTGCTGAACATCATGCTGACGAAGGCGAAGGGGGGAGACGGCCTGATGGCGCGCCACTACCACGACGCCCTAACGGCAGAAGGGTATGAGGTGCTCAGCATCGGCCATCCGGACGGCATGTTGTCCGATATGCTGGGTTTTCGTCCCCTCAACAACCGTTTCATTTCTGACCCGATCTGCGCGCTGCGTCTGGCGGGCTATGCACGCAGCTTCCGCCCCGATCTGATTATTGCGCACGGCAACCGCGCCGGCCGCGCCTGTTTGCTGCCCTTCATCGGCACGCGCCAGCGCACGGTGCAGGTACTGCACACTCCGTCCTATAAACCACATCTGAAAGATTTGTCAGGCGCCTTGTGCGTGAGTGGCCGAGTGCGCGAAGGCGCTGAGACGCGATTTCCCGAGCTGCGCCTATTCGACGTGGCCAATTTCTCGCACTTGCGCGCCTTGCCAGTAAAATCAAAGCCCAATTCCGTGCCGGTGATCGGGGCCATGGGGCGCCTGCATTCGATTAAGGGCTTTGACCTGCTGCTCGAAGCCTGCGTCGAGCTGCGCGCCGCCGGTCAGCGGTTTGAACTGCGAATCGCCGGTGATGGGCCGGAACGTACGTCTTTGGAGGCCCTGACCCGACAGTTGCGCCTTGAGGACCATGTGCGTTTCTGTGGCTGGGCCGAAGACCCGCTGACCTTCCTGCATGGCGTCGATCTGTTTGTCGTGCCGTCGCGTGAAGAGTCGTTTGGTCTGGTCGTCATCGAAGCCCTGGCCGCCGGGGTGCCGGTGGTGGCGTCGGACACCGAAGGCCCGCGCGAAGTGCTGCGCGGGGGTCAGTTCGGAGCCCTGTTCCCCAAGGAAAACACCACCGCTCTGGCGCAGGCCCTGGGTGGTGTACTGGATAACGGGATGCAGTGGCTGCGTCGCGCCCGCGAAGCGCAGGCCTATGCCATAGACTCTTTCGGCTTTGAGGCGGGCCGTCGCCGCCTGCGCCGCACCGTCGAGGCGCTGGCGTGATCGAACTCTGGCAGGCGGGGTTTGTTCCACGCCCTATTGACGATGTAGTGCGGACGCCGCCGCGCGCCGATGAGGTTATCTGGCTGCCGTCGCAGGGATCATTCCGCTTCGTCGCCGACCCGTTTGGTCTTAGTCGCGATGAGGGCCTGACCGTTTTTGCAGAGACCTGGGATTACCGGGTCAAGCGCGGGGAAATTCATTACTTTCAATATGATAATGAGCATAAGCTTGTCGGTTCGGGCCCGGCCCTGATCACGCCTTTCCACCTGTCCTATCCCTTCTTGATTGAGGAAGCGGGTGAACTCTATATGCTGCCCGAAGCGCACAAGAGTGGCGTTTTGACCCTCTATCGCTGCGAACGCTTCCCCGACCGCTGGGTGCCGGTCATGGCCCTGCTGGAGGTGCCCGCCATCGACGCCACCGTGGTCAAACATGACGGGCGCTGGTGGATGTTTTACGCCCTTCCGGGGGCTGAGCGGCGGGCCATGCGTGAACTGCATGTGGCCTATGCCGATAATCTGTTGGGGCCATGGCAGCCGCACGCCGCCAATCCGGTGCGGGCGGGTTTGGACACCTCACGCCCAGGCGGCACGCCCTTTGTCCGCGATGGTAGGCTGCACCTGCCCATGCAGGATTGCGTGGCGACCTATGGCGCGGCGATCAACCTGCTGCGTATCGACACCCTGACGCCGGACCGCTTCTGCGCCGGGCCGGTGGCGCGTCTGACGGGGCAGGGCCTGCTGGAAGGCTATGGCTGCGGTTTCCACACTCTGTCCGGGCACGGAGGCGTGACCTTTATCGACGTCAAGCGTCTGCATCGCTCAGCGGCGGAACCGCTGATCAAGCTGCAATTCAAGTTGCGGAAGGCTCTGGGCAGGGGGTAACGGCCTGCGCCAAGTCGCGCCAAGCGGCCTCATCCCAGAAGCGCCGCGCTTGACCCGATGGCGACGGCAGAACCCTCAACGACGTCTCTCCGGCCTTGCCCGCCTGCAGCCCCAGCGCAATCTTCCCCGTCGGCCGCTCCAGGAAAACACTGGCCGCCGTTTTTGAAGTAAAGGCCAGATGCTGCGGTGCATATGCCGCGATCTTGGCCGTTAAGGCCTCGGCATCCCATGCCTCTGCGGGCAGGTCCACATCATTGCCGTAGTGCGCCTTGCACAGGTCGGTCAGCCCGATCCCATAGTCGAGCAAACGTGGATAGTCGGTGGGTGCGAGTCGTTCAGGGGTCAGACCCACACCGTACAAGGTGCGCCAGAAAAAATTCCCCGGGTGGGCATAATAGGCACGCTTCTGCGCTGACACCCGCCCCAGCGCCGTGCCGCAAAAGACCAGTTTCAGCCCCGGCCGCAACAGGTCCGGCACCCTGTGCCCGTCAGGCAAAAGACCAGCACGGTTCAGGTGGGTCATGAGGTCCGGCTCAAAACAAGGGCCTCCGATGGGCAGCGGCTCAGCCCCTGCACCCATTATAAGCCCGGCACAAAGGCGTTTGCGCCCGTCTGGCCGCGGTGACGCAGATAGGCGTCGAGCAGGGTGCAGCTCATCATCGCCTCAGCCACCGGTACAGCGCGGATACCGACGCAGGGGTCGTGGCGGCCCTTGGTGCGGATATCGACGTCCTTGCCGTCAATGTCGATCGACTGACGCTCGGTCAGGATGGACGACGTCGGCTTGAGCGCCAGACGCGCCACAATCGTCTGACCCGTCGAAATGCCGCCCAATATGCCGCCCGCGTGGTTGGACAGGAATTCGATACCGTCCGGTCCCATGCGCATTTCATCGGCGTTCTGCTCGCCGGACAGGTTAGCCGCGTTGAAGCCGTCGCCGATTTCAACGCCCTTGACGGCGTTAATCGACATCAGATTGGCCGCAAGGTCCGAATCCAGCTTGCCATAGATGGGCGCACCCCAGCCGGCGGGCACGCCTTCTGCCTGCACCTCGACCACCGCGCCGATGGATGAGCCCGCCTTGCGGATGCCATCGAGATAGTCTTCGAAATGCGCCAGCGTGCTGGCGTCCGGAGAAAACAGCGGGTTCTGATCGACCTGCGCCCAGTCCCAGTGCGCGCGGTCGATAGGGTGGACCCCCAGTTGCACAAGGGCGGCGCGCACCGCGATCTGCGGCCCGATCAGGGTTTTCAGCACCTTCAGCGCCACAGCCCCGGCGGCGACGCGCGCTGCGGTTTCACGCGCGCTGGAGCGGCCCCCGCCGCGATAGTCGCGGATACCGTACTTGGCAAAATAGGTGTAGTCGGCGTGGCCCGGCCGGAACTGACGCGCGATTTCACCGTAGTCCTTCGAGCGCTGATCTGTATTTTCGATCAGCACCGAGATCGGGGTGCCGGTCGTCTTCCCTTCAAACACCCCCGACAAAATCTTCGCTTCGTCGGCTTCGCGGCGCTGGGTGACAAAGCGCGAGCCACCCGGCTTGCGGCGGTCGAGCGCGCCTTGCAAATCGACCTCTGATAGCGCGATCCCCGGCGGGCAGCCGTCAATCACGCAGCCGAGCGCCGGTCCGTGGCTTTCGCCCCAGGTGGTAACGCGGAAAAGATGACCGAAGCTGTTGTGCGACATATATTTAGCCTTGATTTTTATGCCGTGGCCTTACGGCACTTCTGCGGGGCGCGCAACTCAATCGTGTTGAAGTTTCAGGCCCACTTGCGATGAAATTCGGCCAGTAGGTCTGAGGCCGGGCGCAGCGGCGTCTCAACGGCCTCAAAACGCAGGTGTAGGTCGCCCGCCGGATAACGCGCCGTGGCGGGCAGGCCTAACCCTTTGAGCGTCAGACGGTTGTCGACGGCCTCGCTCAAATCGACCGTCTGCGGGCCGTGCGGTGTCTCGACGCGCACCTGTCTGCCCAGTCGCAGACGCCGGGCATCGACTGGCACACTTAGGCACAGATCATGGCCCTCAACGTGCCGCTCATCGCGCCGTTCGATCTCGATGCGGAAGACGTATTCGGTGCCGCCCGGGCGTGTGGCCTTCAGCCGCAGCCGCTCTCCGTCACGCAGACCGGGGGGCAGCGTCATGCGCAGCGATTTACGATGCATCAGGCTGCGACCGGGTCCGGCGTCATGGATAAGCTCCAGCGGTAACGGCACATCGGTGACGATGGGGCCGCCCTTGACGGCCACTTCGGCACTTAGGCGCAGCGGCTCAGCCGTGTCAGACAGTTCTTCTATGATTTCCGACATGTCCGGGCCATTCCTGATCTGACGCATCAGGAGATCGCGGGCCAGAATCAACCTCCGCAAGGGGGCCTCTGAGCGGCTCAGGTCCGGATGCGCGCGCTTGGCCAGCCGTCGAAAGGCCGCCTGGACGTCGTGGCCGCTGACCGGTTCGCTGAGACCAAGGACGCTGAGGGCTGAAGTTCGGTTCATTCTGAAGGGGCAGACAAGGGAGTTGTTGACGCACTGTGCCCGCCTATGGTCAACAGCGGGTTAATGACCGTTATGCGCGGCCATCAAACCGACCGGACCCTTTCGGCGTAAAGGTTAAATCGCGCGCTGGTGTCTGGCGATGCGGTGTGTGGAGAAATACTATGTCCCGTTCTGATCTTATCCCGCCCAGCCCCGACTATGCCGAGGCCCACGCGGCCAATGAGGCCGATATCGACGGCGCCGAGCCATTTGACCTATTCGGTCAATGGTTGATAGACGCGCGAGCCAAGGAGCCGAACGACCCTAACGCCATGACCGTGGCCACGGTGGACGCCGATGGCATGCCGGACGCGCGCATGGTTCTGCTCAAGGATTTCGACCTGCGGGGCTTTGTTTTCTATACCAATACCCAAAGCGCCAAGGGCCGTCAGATACTGAGCGCGCACAAGGCGGCGCTGCTGTTTCACTGGAAATCGCTGCGCCGTCAGGTGCGTATCCGCGGCGCAGTCGAACTCGTTAGCGAGGCTGAGGCGGACGAATATTTCGCTACGCGCGCCCGCAATTCGCAGATCGGGGCCTGGGCGTCGGAGCAGTCGCGGCCGCTGGAAAGCCGCTTTGCGCTGGAAAGGCGCGTCGCGGAATTTGGTCTGAAATTCGGTATCGGGTCCGTGCCGCGTCCGCCGCACTGGACGGGGTTCCGCATCGTGCCGAGCGCAATGGAATTCTGGCGCGATAAGCCGTTCCGGCTGCACGACCGCCTCAAGTTCGAACGCGCCGGCGACGGGTGGGTGAAGTCGAGGCTCTATCCGTAAAAATTCGATACTTAGAGGCTGTTCGGGCGTTTTTGTAAAGCCACAAATTACAAAGATTTTGGCTTTCAGGTTGCTCTCCCGGGGTCGGATAGTCTTGAGGGCCAGCGCCAATCTGTGTAGCCTGTTGTTTCTCAATAGGGTTCGGAGCGTCAGCCTGAGACCCGCCACGCGGGCGGGAGGCGTCGGTGTCTATCCGTGGCACACCTTATCCGTCGCACCACCCTGACGGATCGGGAGTGTAGAAGGGCCGCACGTCAGACACGCTGAGGCCCGCTACACGGGCAGCTTCTATGCCCTCGTCGCTGTCCTCATAGGCGTGGGCCTCTGACGGCGCGACGCCCACACGACGACAGGCCTCAAGATAAAGGTCCGGTGCCGGTTTGCCGATGCCCGTATCTTCGAATGTCACCACCCCATCAAAGCAGTCATAAAGCCCGATGGCCTTTAACGTCGCCTCGACGATGTCTTTCTGTCCGCCAGAACAGACCCCCAGTCTCATCTTACCATAATAGCCCCTGACCAGCGCTTCGGTGGCCGCGATTGCCCGCACGGCGTCGATATGGTCAAGAAAAAGGGGCGCATTGCGTGCGGCGACCGCCTCGGCGTCGAAGGGCACGCCGGTCTCCTGCACCACGGCCTCTAATAGGGCTTTACGCGACCAACCCAACCGCACGGCGTAAAAGTCAGTGCCGAAGTCGATGCCATAGGGCGCTAACGCCGCCCGAAACGCGCCGTAATGGGCGGCGAAGGTGTCGGCCAGCGTCCCGTCGCAATCGAAGATCAGGGCTTTGGCGTGCGCCGGCGGGTGCAGGGAGTCAGCAAACATCATCCGAACTGTCTATACCAACCGCCCCGTCATGGCTTGACGAAAACGCGCGCTGAGTCCAGACAGACAGGGTTTCCCCGTATCCTGAGTATTCTGCATGACCGCCCCCCTTTCGCCCGACGCGTTGCCTGACGCCCTTATTGCGCATTTGTCGGAAGGTGCCGATGACATCATCACCACCTCCTGCGCTGTGGTGATCCTGAAGGGTAAGCGCGCATACAAGGTCAAAAAGAGTGTTGATTACGGCTTTCTCGACTTCACCTCCGTCGAAAAGCGCCGCAAGGCTCTACTGCGCGAACTGCGCTACAATCAGCGCATGGCCGCGGACATATATCTGGGGGTTGAGGAGATCAGGGGTGAAAGCGTGCTGGTCATGCGTCGCTTCGATACCGCCGGGGTGCTGGCCGAACAGAGCCAGTCGCGCGCGAACTGGACGCCCGACCTCGACCTGATGCACGACCTGGGGCAGATCGTAGCGCAATTCCACGCCGGGTCGGAAATTTGCCGTGACGCGGAACACGAATTCAACATCAAGTATGTTATCGACTCGAACAAAAAGAATATTGAAGTCTTCCGCGCCGAGTTGGGGGCCGAGGCGGTGGACGTTTATGACCGCACCATTCAGGCCGCCTATGCGGAACTGGTCGCGGATGTGAAACGTCGCTTTTCCGAAGGCTATGTACGTCACTGCCACGGCGATCTGCACCTCGGCAATATCCTGATCGAAAACGACAGGCCAGTGCTTTTCGACTGTATCGAGTTCAATGAGCGCCTCAGCCAAATCGACGTGCTCTATGATCTGGCCTTTCTGCTGATGGACCTGTGGGTGAGGGGGCATGACGCTGCCGCCAATACAGTGCTCAACATCTATGTCGAAAAGGCCGCGCGGCTGGAGGACGACATTCACAGCGTTTATGCCGGGCTGAAGCTGCTGCCGCTCTATATGTCGGTGCGTGCCGGGGTGCGATGCCACGTCAATGCCAACTATGGCGGCACGCCCAACTACGCTATGGAGAAGGCGAAAATGTATCTTCAGGCGGCCCAGGCCTTCTTGGAGATGAAGCCGGCCGAACTTCTGGCCGTGGGTGGCCTGTCCGGATCGGGCAAGAGCACCCATTCGCGCCATATCGCGCCGGAGACGGGCCGCGCCCCGGGTGCGCTGGTGCTGCGGTCTGACGAGATGCGCAAGCGCCTGTGGGCCTGCCCCGAGTTCGAGACTCTGCCCAAAGAGGCCTATACGCCGGAAGAAAATGCGCGGGTGTACACGCACCTGTTCGATCTGGCGCGTACGGCGTTGCAAAGCGGTCAGGCAGTCATTCTCGACGCCACGTTCCGCAATCAGGACCGCGCGCGCGAAGCGAAGGCTTTGGCGCAAGGGCAGGGCGTCGCTTTCCGAGCTTTGTGGATGGACGTCACGGCGGATGAGCGCCTAAGGCGTGTCCTGCAAAGGCGTAACGACGTGTCGGACGCCACACCGGATATTGCCGGCGCGCAGACCGATCCTCAACTGGACACGACAATCTGGACACTGACGCCGAACCCGTGATCGGCTTAAGGTAAATATCGCGTGAACGGGTGCATTTTTGACACCTTCCCTGCGTATTGTTCGCGCAACAACAGGTACACCGGTGACGCGGCCTTTTGATTGTCAGAGAGTCGGCCGGGGCACAGTAAAGAGTTTAGGGTTGGGACAAAGTGTCTGACGAAATGACGCATTTTGACGGCGAAACCGCAGTGGACACTGGGCGGTCGCGCAAGAAGGGCTTTGGCTTTGCGCCAATCGCCTTTGTCATCAGCCTGTTCGCCCCCTTAACCTACCTAACGGCCATGCTGGCCACACGCACGGGCTATATCAGCTACGATCTGGGCTTCAACACCATCGCCCTGAATTATGTGCCGAAGATGGCCACGATGGCCATGATCCTGTCGGCCCTGTCGCTGCTGATCTCGCTGTTCAAGGCACCGAAAACCTACGGACCGTGGGCCTTGGGCGCGGTGCTGGTGTCGGGATCAGTGCTGGCTTGTTATTATGCCTATGAGCTGCGGCTGAAGTCCAGTCCGCCGATTCACGAAGTGGCGACCGACTGGGAACGCCCAGTCACCTTCTCGACCAAGCTGATCGAGGCGCGTGGCCCCGCGGCGCACGTCGTGGAAGACGCCCCCTATGTCGGGCGTAACGTCGCCTATGAATGGGCGGGTCAGTCGCTGGCGGCCATCAATGCCCAGACCTGCCCACTGGCGTCGTCGGTTATGGGCCATACAAAAGACGCCGAGGCGGTGGCCCGCATCCTCACAGAGCAGGGCTATGTGATCTTCGGCAAATCCGACTGGCGCGTCGAAGCTACCTGGGAAGACCCGTGGTGGGGCAACAGATCGGACATCGTGGTGCGACTCGATCCGGACAAGACAGATATCCGCTCGGTCAGCCGCGAGGAGGCCGTCGATCTGGGTGGAAATTGCCAGCGTGTCACGGCGCTGATTGCGCGCCTCAAATCATAGATTTTATGCCACACAGAGCGGCTTAAGACTTGCTTTACCCTCTTCATCTGTCGAGAGGAGCCCGTCATGCTGTCCCGTTTTGGCCTTTTTGTTTCAAAACGCGCCCTTTATCTGGCCACGGGCTGGCTGATCCTGTTTGCGGCGCAAATGACTGTTGCCAGTTGTACCCCCGAACCCGTTAGCGGTTATGCCATGCGTATCAGCGCCGAACGCTGATCCCCCAAGCGTAACACCCGAATAAAACACCGATTCATGCGGCGGACCAATGGTCACAATGGCGCGCCATATTCATAATGCAGTGCAATATAAAAAGCGTCGGATTCCGAAAAAAAGTTTCTAAAGAAACAAGTATGCATTTATCCGGGATGGGGGAATAGCCGTCCGAAGCTGCGCTTTTGTGGGGATAAACGCAGCTTTTTATCTGCAAAAATTTGAAATCTTCCAGATGCTTGTGAAGCTTGAGCCTCTAAAGATAAAGTGACGTATCTGCGCAGCTGCGGCGCTCTCCTGTTAGAAAATTGAAAAAATTAGATATTTCGATTTTCCGCCTATTTTGCGTTTCGGTTGGGAAGTTGTTGCGCCTTATTCACACCCTTCCGTTTCTGGTGTGACTTAATTGAAACAGGTTGCAGTCGTAATTTAATCTTTCATGACGCACGATTGACGGAATTATGACGCGGGTGCCTAACTTGGCCCAACAGCCGGGCACGGCTGCATAACAATGGGCCTTGAACTCTCTGCAAGGCCCTAAATCCGGAGAACTAGAGTGATCAACAAATCGAAGCGATCAGGCCTGATGGTCTCGACGACGCTGTGCGGTGCGCTGCTGTCGGCAGTGGCCCTCTCGGCAATCACCTCGGTCGTACCGACCGTTGCTGTGGCACAAGACCTTACGTCTGGTACCCTGGCAGGCACTGTCAAATCTGAAGAAGGTAAAGCAGCCGCTGGTGCCACGGTTGTCATCACAGGCGAGTCGAACGGCTACACCACGACAGCAAAGACCGGCGTCGACGGCACCTTCAAGATGTCTCAGATCCCGCTCGGTCGTTACACCGTTTCCATCACCACGGCTTCTGGTGCCAAGGCGGAGGAGACTGTTTTAGTCACACTTGGCGCCGTTTCAAACTATGAGTTCACCGCTGGTGGTTCCTCGATTGAAACTGTAGTCGTCCGTGGGAAGGCCCGTAGAAATCTAGACTTCGACCGCACCACCACAGGTTCGGTGCTTGACGTGCAAACAGTGGCTGAGCGTATCCCTGTCGGGCGCTCCATCGAAGCGTTGGCCGATCTCGTGCCAGGCATCACGATCAATGACGTTTTCGGTCCGCCGTCAATCTCAGGCGCGTCCCCAGCGGAAAACATCTACTACGTTAACGGTATGAATGTTACCAACTTCCGCAACTTCCTGGGCGGTACGACCATCCCGTTCGACTTTTATGAACAAATTGAAGTCAAAACTGGTGGCTATTCAGCGGAATATGGCCGTTCGACCGGCGGCGCTTTCATTGCTACCACTCGTTCAGGCTCCAACACGTTCAAGGGTGGTGTTTCGCTCTACTACACTCCCGATTCGTTGGCATCAAAGTCGCAAGTGGTTGCTTCCGACCTCAATGATGCCGATAGCGACTTGCACACATACTTCCAGGGCCGGACCGGGATAGACCAAAAAGAGGCTAACGTTTGGCTTTCGGGTCCGATTGTTAAGGATCATGTTTACTTCTTCGCTTTTTACAATCCACGCGACTTCTCACAATCGTCCAGAGCCTCTTACGGTAATGGGTCGACAAACTATGTTGAAGAGGCAGAACAGAAAGATCCGTTCTGGGGCGGAAAACTCGACTTTGTTCTGAACCCTAACCATCGCCTTGAAGTAACTTATTTCAGCGACGATCAAACCGAAGCTACACACCATTTTGACGCGGGTGATCCGGTAGACAAGCTCGTCAACAACTCGACCGGAGGCAAGACGCAAGTTTACAAATATACGGGTAAATTTACTGACTGGTTTACTCTGTCTATGCTTTACGGGAAATCGTCATATAACCAGACGATTAAGTCATTCCTTGATGACGCAAATGCCGTGTATTTGGACGGGGCAGTTGTGCGTGGTAATCCTGCTATCCTGGTTGAAGAAGGCGACGACAACCGCGAAAACTTCCGCGTTGACGGTGACTTCTATTTTAATTTGTTGGGCAAGCATCACCTGAAGGTTGGTTACGATTTAGAACAACTCACTGCTAATGTGATTTCACGCTATTCCGGCGGTGGTTACTACCGTTATTACAACGCCGGGAGCGCCATCTGCGGTGGTGCGGGCTCGGCGCAATGCGTTCGCCTGCGTGAATACTCGAACAGCGGTGGCTTTGATGTCGAAAATACATCGTTCTACGCGCAGGATAGTTGGGAAATAAACGATCGTTTGGCTCTTAACCTCGGTTTGCGCGCTGACAAGTTCACAAACAAAAACGCGGCTGGTGATGCTTTCATCGAGACTGATTATCTTATCGCACCGCGTGTCGGCTTGTCGTATGACGTTTATGGTGACAAGTCGATGAAGATGACTGCCTTCTTCGGGCGGTATTATTTGCCTATTGCTGGTAACACGAATATTCGCCTGGCTGGCGGCGAGCTGTTCACCCAAAAGGTTTACACATGGACCACGCGTGATGCAAACACGTTGGTCCCGACACTGGGGACGTTGGTCAGCGAAGCCACTTTCTCGGATGGCAGTATTCCTGAGGCTTCGACTCTCGTCTCTCAAAACATCGACCCGCAGTATCAGGATGAGTTCATCGTTGGCGTTCAAAAGCGCTTCGAAAATGGCTGGAAAGCTGGCGTCACCTTTACTTACCGTAAGCTTGGCGCGGCCATGGAAGACGTTAATTTGTACTATGTGAATAATGACGTATGCTCTTACCTGGGTATTGATGCGACATCTTGCAACAACGGTACATTTGGTGGCTCTGGATATGTGTTGCTGAATCCAGGTAAAGATGCCGTAATTACACTTGGTTCCGACTTTGGGACCACGTGGGGCGGCAGAACGGTAACTATTCCTGCTGATGTTCTCGGCTATCCAGAAGCGAAGCGGAATTATCAAGGGGTTACCTTTGATTTTGAGCGTCCGTGGGACGGAAAGTGGTCTCTCGGAGGATCTTTGACCCTATCCAGCACCAAGGGTAACATTGAAGGTGGTGTGAAATCCGACAATGGTCAGGACGATACTGGCCTTACGCAAGATTTCGATGAAGTGGGTTGGACCGACGGTTCGTTTGGTTTCCTGCCTAACCACCATGGTTACAATCTCAAGGCATTCGGTACTTATCAGTTTAATGATAATCTGCGTGGCGGCTTCAATGCCTCCATCTTGTCCCCGCGTAAGTATGGCTGCATTGGATACTATCCGACTCCGTCTGATGGTCGCGCCGTAGATACGACACTGACTGCTTGGTACTGCGATAGCAAGCTGACGCCTCGTGGTTCCTCCTTCGATGGCGAGTGGATCAAGCGGCTTGATCTCAACCTCACTTGGGAACAACCCATACCGATAGGTACGGTAAAGTTGACAGCTGATGTGTTTAACGTGTTCAACGCCAAGGGCGCAGACCAGTTCCACGAAGAAGGGGAATACACTGGTGTGGGTGAATACCGTGAGACATACGCCATGCCATCGAGCTATCAGACCCCGCGCTACGTGCGTCTCGGCCTGAAGTACGAGTTCTAGGCTTACCTTCTCTTAGGCAAAAGAAGCGGCGGCAGGGCAATCTGCCGTCGTTTTCTTTTTGGTGCGCCAAGCCTGAGCGCTCTCCTTTGGGGGCCACCACAAGTTGACCAAAGGGAACGAAGTGGAGCGCAACGGACCCGGTTGCCAGGTGGTGTGGCAGGGGCGCGGTTAACGTCAGCTTCCCCCTATGCCGATTCCGCCGACATGCCTGCTCTAACGGCGCATTGGTTTCAGGCGGGGCGGGGGCAAAACAAAAACCGCGCCCGGAGAACCGGACGCGGTTTTTAATTTCCGAGGTGGAAGCGATCTTACTTGATCTTGCCTTCGCGGAATTCGACGTGCTTGCGCACGACCGGGTCATACTTCTTCAGCACGAGCTTTTCGGTCTTGGTGCGGGCATTCTTCTTGGTGACGTAGAAGAAGCCGGTGTCCGCCGTCGAGTTCAGGCGGATCTTGATGGAGGCGGGCTTAGCCATGGCGGAACCTTAACAAACGGATCGCGACCAACGGAATCTCCAG
This sequence comes from Asticcacaulis excentricus CB 48, assembly GCF_000175215.2. Lineage (NCBI taxonomy): Bacteria > Pseudomonadati > Pseudomonadota > Alphaproteobacteria > Caulobacterales > Caulobacteraceae > Asticcacaulis > Asticcacaulis excentricus. The sequence continues at coordinate 1,277,940 of NC_014817.1, forward strand.
GCCGCACAAATATTCAGGAGCGCGGAAAATACGCATCCACGCGCGGAAGTCAATGGCCAATATGGCCTTGGTCTTCATTTACTTTTAACAGACAGCATTACCGCCGTTTGCCCTTCTTGGTCTTCGATTTTTCGGTAATGCCCTTCTGGCGCACTTTGCCCGATTTGGGACCGCCCGGCCCTTTGCGGCGCAGCGCCGTATCGACTCGCGAGCGCACGCCCAGACGCGGACGCGGAGCGTTGGGATCGGGGGCTTCAGGTTCGGACAGGGCCTTGAAGACCAGTCCGCCAGTCATCGGCATGGCCTCCAGCAGCTGCACCTCGATCTTACGCCCCAGCGTCCAGCGGCGGTGATGGCGTTCCCCCACCAGCGCGTGGGCCGTGTCGTCATGGATGTAGTAGTCATCCACGAATGACGAGGCCGGGATGATGCCGTCTGCCCCCGTCTCGGTCAGCTTGACGAACAGGCCAAACCGTGTGACGCCGACGATGCGGCCTTCGAACGATGCGCCCACCTTGTCTTCTAGGAAGGCCGCCACATAGCGCTCTATGGCCTCGCGTTCGGCCTGCATCGAGCGCCGCTCGGTTGCCGTAATGTGCTCGGCCGTGTCGGCCATGGTCTTGACCTCATAATCGGTCAGGCCGTCGTCCCCCAGCTTTAACGCGCGGATCAGGGCGCGGTGCACGATCAGGTCGGCATAGCGGCGGATCGGCGAGGTGAAGTGGGCATAGCGGTCGAGATTGAGCCCGAAGTGGCCGAAATTTTCGGCGCTGTAATGGGCCTGCATCTGGGTGCGTAGCACGACCTCATTGATGATTTCGGCGTGCGGCCCTTCCTTCTGGCTGTTTAGCAACTGATTGAAGCGTTCGGTGCGCGGTGGCTCGCCCTTGTTCCACGGCAGGCCGATGGTGGCCAGAAAATCGGCCAGATTGCCGACCTTTTCGAGGCTCGGCTGCTCGTGCACGCGATAGATCAGCGGCGTCTTGTGCTTTTCCAGCGTTTCGGCGGCGCAGACATTGGCCTGAATCATTATCTCTTCGATGAGCTGATGTGCCTCAAGGCTGACGCGGGCGGTGATGGCAACGACATCGCCCTCGGAATCGAGCTGCACTTTACGCTCAGGCGAGTTGATGGCCAGAGGCTGCCGCTCGCGCCGGCCGCGGCTCAGGCAGGCGTGCGCCGCCCACAAGGGCTTCAGGAGGGTGTCGAGAATCGGCTGTGTCTTGTCATCGGGCGTCCCGTCGATCGCCGCCTGGGCCTGCTCATAGGAGAGCTTGGCGGCGGAGCGCATCAAGCCGCGCACAAACTGATGGCCGATCTTCTTGCCTTCGGCATCGAAAACCATACGCACGGCCAAAGTCGCGCGGTTCTCGCCTTCCTGAAGCGAGCACAGGCCCGACGACAGCACGTGCGGCAGCATGGGCTCCACCCGGTCGGGGAAGTAGGTCGAATTGCCCTTTTCGCGGGCGTCGCGGTCCAGCGATGAACCCGATTTAACGTAGTGGGCCACGTCGGCAATAGCGACCCACACCACATGGCCGCCGGGATTGCTGGCGTCATCGTCGGCATGGGCATAGACGGCGTCGTCGTGGTCGCGGGCGTCCTGCGGGTCAATGGTGATCAGCGGCAGGTGGCGCAGGTCTTCGCGCCCTTTAAGGTCCGGGGCCTGCGCGGCCTCGGCCTCGGCCTCAGTCGACGAGTCAAAGCCGACCTTCAACCCGTGGGCATGGATGGCCATGATCGAGGCGATGCGCGGGGAGTCTTCCTTGCCGATCACCTCGATCAGCTTGGCGGGCTTGGGGCCATACCGGTGGTTGCCTCCTTGCGCCGCGGCGATCACGACATCGCCGTCTTCGAGGGCGTCGATGGCCCCGGCGACGAGGGTATAGCTGTCCTTCGATTTGCGATCGACGCTTTCGATGCGGATGTCGCGCGGGCCCTTGCGCGCCTTACCGATACGCACAACACCGACCAGCTTGGGCGCGCCCTGATCCAGCACCTTGACGAGGTGGGCGATCCACTCCTCAGAGGTCTGCTCAAAGCGCACATAGATGCGGTCGCCGACGGCCGGCGGCGTCTGGGCAATGGCTTTTTTCAGCGGGGCGAGGCGGGCCAGAGGCGGCTTGTGTTTCAGCTTCGGGTCATCAGACTTGCCCCATTTGACCCACAAATCGCCGTCGATGTCGCGCTCGACCACCTCGGCGACGCCGGTTTCGGGTAGGGCGCCGACGGCCCCGAACGACTTGCGCCCACTCTTGTTCAGCTTGCCAGAGTCGGCCAGCTGTTTGAGCCTTTGGCGCAGGGCGCGGCGGTCTTCGCCCTTGAGGCCGAACTGCTTGGCCAGGGCGCCGACATCCAGCTCACGGGCAGATTTCAGGACATCTAAGAGGGTGTCGTCATCCGGCAAACCAGAGGCGGCGTGGGGCGTAGAGGGTGTTTTCATGAGTCGCACTGTAAAGGGTTTGGTGGTGAGAGGCGATGTTTTCTTGTGCGACGCCGGTCTCTTTTGGCCGCTCTTGTCTCTGCGGTGACAGCGGGGTATCAAATGGGATCACTCTGGGGAGGAACCCATGCGCCAGGTGGCATTGGTAGGACTGATGGCGCTCAGCCTGTCGGCCTGCGGGCAGAAACCCGCTGAGCCGCAGCCGACCGAGGCGGCGAAGCAGACCTTTACCGGCTGCGAATGGCAGGCGGTGCGGGGGCAGCAACTCGTCATGCATGCCTTTGCCTGCCCCAACACCCACATGGTGGCCGATGAGACCCTTCCGGGCTTTGGCGTGGTGGAAAGCGGGCCGGATGAGCGTAGCTATTTCAGACCGGTCATCCGCGCTTTCACTAAGCCGCCTCAGGCCGCCATTGCGTCCGTCCTGCCACAAATCCGCAAACTCACGCCACAGGCCGCAGCATGCGTCCTGACCCCGGCGCAGGACCCGACGACAGAAAACACGACGCGGGCGTTGTTTGAACTGACTCCGACCGGTGAGGCGCTGAAAGCCTGGGAAAAGACGGTCAAAACGGGGGAGGGCGAGGCCCTGCCGTGCGGTCCGATGGGCGTCGGTATAGCTGGATCGCGCGTCTTCGAAGTCCTGCCGAAGGACCCGGCCTATGTGGTCTATATCGACTACGGCTCGGAAATTCAGATTTTCGACACGACGACCTTGCGACGGGTGAAAGGTGACTAAGATTAGTATGAGTTTTAATGGATCATTCAGGCGCCTCCCCTGATTTCAAGGGAGGCGGATTTAATAGGGAAGGCGTCAAAGACGGTGGGGTTAATCCCGCCGCTTCAACCCCACCTTGCCCTTCGTGCCACCGGCACCGGTCGCCCGGCTCCTCTGAAATCAAGAGAGGCACTTTGGCATATGTTGAACCTTCGCTTTAGCCGAAATAGGCCTTAGCGGCTTCGGCATCCTTGGTGATCTGGCCTTTAAGCGCATCAAACGACGGGAATTTCTGTTCCGGGCGCAGATAATGCAGAAGTTCGACCTCGATCACCTGATCGTAGATGTCGTGGTCCAACCCGAAGATATGCGTCTCGAAGCGTTCATTGAGGCCGCCCACCGTCGGCCGCTTGCCGAAGTTCGTGACGCTGCCCAATACCTCCCCGTTGCTGAGCCGCGTGCGCGTCACATAAACCCCGTATTTCGGGCGCAGATAGTCGCCAAGCTCGATGTTGGCGGTTGGAAAGCCGATCTGACGCCCGATCTGATCGCCGCGCGTCACCACACCGGCAAAGGCCTGTGGGCGACCCAGTACGTGCCCGGCCAGTTGCGCATCGCCGGCTTCAAGCGCCTCACGCACGGCAGACGACGACAGCTTGTGCCCGGTCTCATCGGTCTGGCAGGGCGTGACGGCGGTGGTGAAGCCCATCGATGCGCCTGCCTCGCAAAGCGTCTGCGCCGAACCGACGCCCTTAGCGCCGTAACGGAAGTCGAAGCCGCAACTGATGTGGCTCAGTTTCAGATGGTCGTGCAGGATGTTCTGCGTAAAAGCCTCGGCCGTCAGGGCCGACAGGGTCTCGTCAAAGCGCAGCACAAAGACGTATTCGACGCCCAGTTCAGAGAAGGCGCGCACCTGCTGATCGAGAGTCATCAGGCGGAATGGCGTGACCGGCTTACCGGCGCGCGTCAGGAAGAAGGCCTGCGGGTGTGGGTCGAAACAGACGACGGCGGAAGCCGCCCCCAGACGGCGCGCGGCGGCGATGGCGTTTTCGACCACCCGCTGGTGGCCGCAGTGCACACCGTCAAAGCTGCCGATGGCGGCGCAGGCACCGGTCGGCCACGCTATACCCTGCGCAGGCGTATTGAGCGCCTGCGAGCGCAGGGCCCCGCCGGGTTCGAGCGTCAGAAGAAAAGCCTTGCTCGCCATATGCGCCATGCTCAGACCGGCTTGCGTGGGGCGATGACCTCGGCCACACCCTTAGCGTAGGTTTTTCCGCCGACGCTGGCGACGGTGGTCAGGGTCACGACGCCGGTCTTGGGCTGAATGTCGGTGACGGTGAGGCTGATGGTCACCACGTCGTCGATCTTGACCGCGCGCTTGAAGGTCAGCGATTGCGACACATAAATGCTGCCGCGTCCGGGGAGGCCCCCGGCGATAGTCGCCGAAATCCACGCATTCAGCAAAGCGCCATGGGCAATGCGACCCTTGAACGGCGTGGTCGCTGCATAGGCCTCATCGACGTGTACGGGGTTATGGTCCTCCGACACATCAGCAAAGGCGCGGATGGCCGCATTGGTGGCGGTGAAGGCGCGCTCCAGAGACTGACCCACGCTCAGGTCTTCGAGATACACGGTGACGGCATCGGTCATAAGCAAGGGTTCCCATCGATTTTCGATTGATCTAGGGCGCTTAGCGGCGTTTGCCAAGACGCCCGGCGCATAATCCTGCCCGCGAAGCCTGCGTAAAACTGTCCCGATTTGGCATTATTTTTTCAAACGCGGTTCATAAAACGCCGATTTTTCATGGTTAACTATAGTTATATCATTGAATTAAATAAAAAAATTTGCGCACGGCCTTTAACTCTATTTTATCCGCTTGCTGCCATGATGGGCCAGTCAGATGTGAAGGGCCTGCATAAGGCGGGCCCGAGTTATTAAAGGTGGGCACACTCACATGGCCGTCGATATGTCCATGCAGATCCTGGTGGTTGATGATTACAAGACCATGCTGCGGATCATTTCCAATCTGCTAAAGCAGCTGGGATTCGAGAACATCGAGGAAGCGTCGGATGGCGCGGAAGCCCTCGAGAAGATGAAGAAGACCAGCTACGGTCTGGTCATTTCAGACTGGAACATGGAGCCCATGACCGGCTATGAACTCCTTTTGAAGGTGCGTTCGGACGATTCGCTGAAACGCACGCCCTTCATCATGGTCACGGCCGAATCCAAAACCGAGAATGTGATCGCCGCCAAGAAGGCCGGCGTGAACAACTACATCGTTAAGCCGTTCAATGGCGCGACGCTGAAGCAAAAGATCACCGCCGTACTCGGCGAGTTCTAAAGCGCCATCCGAGAGGGGGAAGCCCTTTTCGGAAAATGACGCGATAAAACAAAGAGCGTAGATCGAAATGACGACTCTCCTGAAAGTCATTTGGATTCAAGAATTGACCGACTATCAAGCAGGTTAAAATGGGCCAGGTTGCACCCAAACAGGCTGAATCTCCCGCACTAGAGCCCGCTGACGCGGCTCTGGCCGCGGCGATGGAGCCCAAGCTGATCAATTTGATGCAGCAGTCCGAGGCCCTTGTCAGCCTGATGCGTGAGTTCTTTCAGCAACTCGACAGACGTCGTGCCGAAGAATTCGCCGTTATCGCCGGCTATATCGCCAAGGCCAAGGAAGAGATCCGCGAACTGCGTCCGCATGATCTTTCGCAGGAGCGTATCCCGACGGCAGGAGCTGAGCTGGAAGCCATCACCCGCGATACCGAAAACGCCACGCACAACATCATGAACGCCGCCGAAGCGATCATGGGCATGGATGTGTCGGACCCCAAGGCCTATAAGGCGGCGGTGGACGACGAGGTGATGAAGATTTTCGAAGCCTGCTCGTTCCAGGACATCACCGGCCAGCGCGTGTCGAAGGTCGTCAACGTCCTCAAGCAGATCGAGGAGCGCGTCGGCAAGCTGGCGGCTACGCTGGGTGTCGAGGACAAGGATGTCGAGCTGTCCGAGCGTGAAAAGCGCGCCCGCGACCTGTTGCTCAACGGTCCCGCCATTGGGGGGCCGGAAACCCGTCAGGAAGCCATCGACGCCATGTTCGATGAAGCCCCTGCGGCGGCCCCGGAACTGAAGGTGCAGGCCCCCAAGGTCGAAGCGCCTAAAGTTGAGCCTAAGCCGGAACCGAAGCCTGAGCCCAAGCCGGAACCGGTGGCCAAGGCGGCGCCTGCACCGGCCCCGGCTCCCGCGCCTGTGGCAGCGCCTGCGCCCGCCCCGGCGGCAGGCAACTCTCAGGACGATATCGACGCCCTGTTCGATACCCCGGCGGCCAGCAATGAGCCTCAGTCTCAGGATGACATCGACGCCTTGTTCGACATGTCGCCGGAAGAACTGAACAAGACCAATTCGCAGGACGATATCGACGCCCTGTTCGACTGATCCCATAACGGACAAGGCCGGTCAACGGCCTGTCCCGCAGGCCTTCGTGATGGTGGCCTTCGCAAAACCCCTTCCGTCCCTATCCGGAAGGGGTTTTTGCTGTGCTATTTGGGTGATAGGATAAGCAAAGACGTTGCCTTCCAATGCATCGGAGGACGGTCATAGGGGGAGAGCATGAAGCGTCTGAGTGTATTGTTCTGTGCGGTATCTCTTTTGGCAACGCCGGCTTTGGCCTGCCGAAGTTCTATGTCGGAAACGCCGATCCTGTTTGATGAAGTACCGATGGCGCCGAAAGAGACCTTTATCGCGCAGGTCAGAGTGCTTGAATATACGACGCTGGACGGGGAGGGCGTCATCGCCGTCGAACCGCTGTCCGTATTGAGCGATCACGCGAGGCCCAGACGATTGCTGCTGAGCTACCATATCCTCTCCAGTTGCGACCGTGGGCCGCGCGTGGGAGAGGAGGGCATAGTCGCTGGAAAGATAGTGTCTGAAACGGACGGCGAAATGCGCATATTCCCTTACCGGGGGCCATCCAAAGCGCGTTTGAGCACGATCCGCCGCGAGGGCGGTCGCCTCGAAGTCTATTAATATCAGGCCCTTAGCGCCGCCAGTTGCTGCGACAAGTCGGTCTGGTCGCGGCTGTCGATGGAAGTGCAAATCTGCTTCACATCGACATAGCTGAACGGTTTGGGCAGCAGATAGTCGGCCTGTTCGCGGCGCGCCTTGTTGAGCATGGTGCGGATCATCACCGGGTCATTACGCTGACCGGCAGACATGATGCCGATGGGGGTGCCGGGGGCGCGCTCACGCAATTCCGCCATGTGGTCCAACACATTGTCTTCGCCCAGAAAAATGTCGGCGAGTATCAGGTAGAAGCGCGCGACATCGAGCTGCGCGCGGGCCTCGGTCAAGGAACTGGCCGTGACCACTTCGCAGCCCTGCTGCGCGAACATGCGGGCGATGATACGCGCCTGAGTGGCGCTGTCTTCGATGATCAGGACGGTTCGCGACACGGCGCCACCCCAGGAGTGTTTATGACATCCTTATTTTGGATGCGACCTGTTGACAAAACATTACTGGGGAACGCGACCTGACGTTGTTATTTACCACGCCAGAGCGGTGGAAACGTAACGGGCGCAGGCCTTTTCGCTTTCCAGCACCTTGACCAGCAATTGTGCGTCCAGTTGGCCCTCGGCGTTGGTTGCCTCAAGGGCGTGGATGCCGGCCGCGATAAAGACGAGGTCGAGCCCCTGACCATTGGCCCCCAGCACATCGGTGGGCAGGCCGTCGCCGATGGCGAGAATGCGCGATTTATCCACCTCACGCCCGACCACCGCGTTCAGGGCCCGATAGCAGAGGTCGTAGATGGGGGCGTAGGGTTTGCCCGCCATGATCACGTCGCCGCCAAAGGCCATATAGATGTCGGCCAGTGTCCCGGCGCAGTAGATGATCTGATCACCCCGCTGCACGATGCGGTCGGGGTTGGCGCAGATCATCGGAATGCCGCGCTGAGCGGCGGCTTTCAGGTCGGGGTGGTACTGCTCCAGCGTGTCGTTTTCGTCGTCGAACAGGCCGGTGCAGGAGATGAAGGCAGCCGTGTCGGGCGTGCCGCTCAGATCGACGCCCAGGCCCTCATATAGTGGCGCGTCGCGTTCCGGCCCGATGACCCAGGCCGCCCCTTTCTGAGCATAGTCTTTCAGGAAGGTGCGCGTGGCGTCACCCGACGACACAATGGCCGAAAAAGCGTCCTCATAGACGCCCAGATCGGCCAGTTGCGCCTTCAGCCCGTCCTGCGGGCGCGGGGAGTTGGAAATCAGCACCACTGGCCCGCGCTCGGCCTTAAAGCGGCGCAGCGCGTCATAGGCTTCGGGAAAATGCCGCCTGCCATTATGGATGACGCCCCAGATGTCGCAAAAAACCGCGTCATACTCAGCGGCGATGTCGGACAGATGGGTCAGCAGGTGCGGGGCGATCATGGCGGGCCTTTCGTTGAGAGCGGCCTTCATAGAGCAAGCGCCGGGAAAGGGGAATCCGGTTTTTCACTGAAAGGACAGGGCAGGCGCCCCAGCGCGACGCCTTATTTCAGAACGCTGGCCACGTCCACCAGTTCGACCTCGTGCATCTGGTTCAGATAGGCGTCGAAATACGGCTTGTGCGACGCGCCAACGACGCTCAGCACACGCGCTCCCGGTGTCTTGACAAAGGCGGCGCGGATATTGGCCACCATGCGCAGGTTACGCACCTCCCACCAGCCGACATACTGACGGCCCCAATACTCCGGGGTCTTGTCCGCCGCCGCCTTTCCGAAGTCGGATGTGATGGCATACATCTGCATCGGCGGGCTGTTGTAATAGCGGAACAGGTTCAACATACCGGTCGCCGCATTGGCGTCGGCGGCCGGCGCGGGCGGGGTGGGGTTCTTCGGGCTCGACCAGATGCGGGTGATGGCCGCTTCGAAGCCCGGATCTTCGCTTTGAACCGCATCCGAGGTGTGATCGTCGGTGGCATAGACGCGCTCAAGGCCGCTGCGCGCCGCCAGCACCGCCGCGATCTGATAGTTTTCATTAGGGGCCGCGGCAATGTCGGTCAGCAGTTTAAGCAGGGCCGCGTCGATGCCGTCGCCGACGCGCCGTTCTGCGACGGGTAGTCGCAGCCACTGCACCAGCGCCGACGCCCGCTCATTGGCGGCCAGAAGCGTCGCCGCCAGACGGCGACGCGCCGCAGGGGTGGGGTTGGCGGGCCACGATGCCAGCATCGCCTCCGCCTGCGCACAGGCGGTGGGCACATCAAGGCCCGTGGCCTTTTGCGCCGCGTCGGTGGGGCGGCAATACTGATCGGCAACGCCGGGGTAAATCGTCGGATAGCGGCGTAACTGATCGCATTGCATGCCGGAGAGGGCTTCGATGGTGATGACCGTCGGCTTATAGGCCGCCAGCTTGTCGAGAAGCGCGTTCATCGAGGCCGGATCAAATTTTTCGAGATTGCTAAGGTGGATGCTGCCCAGCACCAAAACCTGGGTCTTCGGCCCGGCGACCAAAGGCTTCCAGGTGGTTGGATCAAAGGCTGGGGTTTGCGCCGTTGCGGGGACCCCCAGCGACAAAGCTAAAGCGACCCCCAGACCCGCACGTACCCAGAAATTCTTCATGATGTCCCCTTGTGGTTCGTCACCCGTAACAGCCTACCACAGGTTCGGCCCGCGTCTATACTTTATACGTTCCGGCTTCGCGGGGCTTTGCAAAAAGGCCTCAGTCGCGAAGCCACGGATTAAACACCGGTACGCGGGCTTTTCCACAGTCCTGCGTATCGCGGGTGACGAGGGTCAGGCCGTGGCACAGGGGGGCCAATGACCAGATCCAGGTGTGAGAAGGTAGAACGCTACTTACGGCCATCTTCGACCAGCCGCCGCCAGCGCAGCATCACCACTTCTCTGACCGGCAGCTCGCGTTGCGTAAGCAGCGGGCGGATGCGGTGATTGAGCCAGTCGTTCAGCTCGCTGCGCCGGGTGGCGTCCTCAAGCCGCCAGTAGCCGGGGAGAGCAGGGGGGCGAGATAATCTGGCCGTGCTGACTAGAATTGTACTGGGCCGAGCGACGTTAAAGACCCCAAAGATCGCTTTTCAAACTGCGCCCCTCCCTTTGAATAGAGCTTCTTATCGAGCGCTTTCACAAGCGGTTCGCGGGCTTTGTGATGTTTGAATACGGAAGGAACGTGCCGCAGGAAGCGCGAATATCCATCCTGATGCGCGGATCGCATCTCGGAATCAATGAAGTTACGCAAGGCCATAGCGCTATCGCGATCATAGGCCCACAGATTGCGCCCTCGTTAGGAGATCAGGAAATACAGATCATCAGGCCCGTTCAGGCGGTGTTTGGATCTGAAATGACGGGCTGCGGACCGAACGGAACCCGTGCTGCTTCCGGGGCGGCTGCGCCAATAATGGCTTTGCGCCCACAATTGAGGTTCATATCCGTCTGGTAGGTCGTGACTGCCACCTTGCAGGGGGCCATGCAGCCCCGGATAATATAAGGCGGAGAGCCATTTATGGCCACAACCATCCACATACTGATGATAGTCAAACGCCATATTGATTTTAAAGTAGGCGATGTCGTCCCGGCGCTTGATCCTGCGATAGGTTGCAAACTCAAACTCAGCCGGACATGTGCGTATCGGACAGTGAATAGCGAGCCGATGCGGGACGGCATTGCATTTGTCTAGCCCTGTAACAGCATCACTTCGACCTTAAGCTCGGCGGCGTTGCGGCGGCAGCGTCGATTTGATGAAGCCCGCCGGCGGGGCGGTTTCCAGCAGCACCTGCTCCTTGATGGCGCGCGGTTCGCCGAACAAGTGGCCTTGCGCGTAGGCGACTTCGATTTCGAGGATGTCCACCACCTGACGCTCGTTCTCCACCTTTTCGGCGATGACGTCGATGCCATAGCGCGCCAGCAGGTTGGCGTAGTCGCCGGCGTGGATGTCTTTGAGGAATCGCAGAGCCGGCTTACCGTCGATATTCATCAGCTGATCGAGCAGCACATTGGCCCCTATCTTCACATAGCGCACGTCTGAACGTTGCAGGTCGGTCAGGTCGAGGTCGATCGAGGTGATCTTGTCCAGCGAGAACTTGAAGCCCATATCGGCCAGCCGCGCCATGTGGCGCGCTTCCATGGCGCCGCGCGCCGCATAAGCATCCTGCCCCAGCTCGAAGATCACCGAGCCGGCCAAATCGCGGTTTTCGTTGAGAAATTCCAGGAACTGCGGGAAGAAAACTTCATCGCGTAGCGAGGTCAGTGAGATGTTGCAGAAGATGCCGATGCGGCGGTCCTGCTTGGCCAGACGGCGCACGATCTGCACGCAACGGAACAACAGCAGGTTGTCGATGGAAGGTACCAGACCTTCGGGTTCGGCCACAGACAGATATTCGGCGGGCATCAGCACGCGCCCTGTGGCATCGCGCAGGCGCGAGAAGCTTTCGTAATAGATGGTCTTGCGCTGCGGCAGAGAAACGACCGGTTGCAGATAGAGGTCCACCCGATTTTCGATCAGCGCTTGACGCACGGTCTCAATCAGGGCCATGGCCTGCTGTTCCTGACGCGACAAAGGGGCGGGTGGTGCGACCTGCGCCGGTCCGGTCTTCCAATCAGACAGGCGTTCCTCAATGCTTTCGCCCAACTTAAGCACCAGGTTTTCCAGCATCTTGACCTCGGTGGTCAGCTCATCGGTGCGGCCGACGCGCTGGTGCTGCATCTGATCAGCCAGCTCAACCATGTCTTTCTGAGTGACATCAATGGCCTCGACCATCAGTCGGTGAGCGTCGCGTACCAGATGAATCTCTTTGGAGAGGCGGCGTTCAGACAGGTATTGATTGACGAAGTTGTGGATGGCGAAACACACGGCCATCGTCGCCAGTGCCGCCGCGATACACGCGCCGGTGTCCGATCCCCCCGCATAGAGGGCCATAGCCGCGCCCATGGATAGGAACAGATAGGTTCCCATCAGCAATATGGAGGTCAGTCTTCCCATCGGGTGTCCCTGTCGAACAGCCGCGCAGAATCGCGCCGGGGGCGACTATGCGGCGATTTGCGGGCTAAGCCAAGCGCGCGTTAAGATTTATGAACAACCCGTTAAGCGAGCCGGGCGCGACTAGGCGAGAAGCCCGTCACTGGCGCGGCGCAGGGGGCCATTGTAAGGCTGATCGGCCTTGCGACGACGGTCGGGGCCGAAATAGTTTGCGCAGCGAATATAGGGGCGCGGGCGCATGACCACGGCGTCGAGGCGGCTGAGGAGGGCGCGGGCGGTGAGCGGCTTGGCCACGAACTCATTGACCCCGGCGTCGCGTGCTTCGACCACGCGTGAGCGTTCGGAATGGCCGGTGATCATCACCACGGGCAGGTAGGGATTGATCGAGTCGCTGGCCGTACGCAGCATCCGCGTGAATTCGACCCCGTCGATGGGGTACATGTTAAAATCGACCAACGCTATATCGGCTGGGAACTGCCGCAGCAGGTCGAAGGCCTCGGCACCGTCGCGCGCTTCGCGCACGTCCCGGATGCCCGACCCCTTGAGGATGGCCAGAACGATGGAACGCATGTGCTGATTGTCTTCAACCAGCAGAATTTTCAGGGCACCGTAATCTGCCATATCCCCCAAAGTCCGGATAACGCTCTGCCCCTGCTGTTATGTAAAGGCGGCGTTGTTTTTGCAAACCTGTGACAAAGAGTAGCGCTGTTACGATGAAGGCGCAGTGAGATCAAGCCTAAATAAGCATCCGATTTATGGGCGACGGGCTCAAAGCGGCGAAGTGTCGCAAGTAAGTTGAAAATCAAGAATATTATTATACGATAAACGATTTTATGTACGGTAATATGTACCCTTTTATTGCGCGCTGGACGCAATCCACAACGACGGGTCGAGTGCGCGGTCGCGCCATTTCAACCGCCAGCAAAGATGCGGCCCCGTCGCGCGGCCTTTCTGCCCCACCTGACCGATAATCTGCCCCATCGTCACGAAATCACCCGCCTTTACGGTCAGGGTGGACAGGTGCAGATACATGCTGATAAGGCCTTGCCCGTGGTCGAGCAGAATCAAGCCGCCTTCGAAATGCAGGTCGGGTTCGGCCAGCGCCACGCGCGCCGTTTGGGGAGCGTAGACGGGCGTGCCTTCGGGGGCCGCCATGTCGAAGCCGTAGTGCGGGCTTTTCGGTTCGCCATTCAGGATGCGTTGATTGCCGAAGCGCCCGGAATTGACGAACCGGCGCAAGGGCCATTGATATGGATGGGTGAACCAGATGGCGTCTTCGCGACTGGCGAAGCCGGTGTTTTTGAGCTCGCGCTCTTTGGCAATGCGTTCCAGAAGCGCCGGGTCTGAGGGGATGACCTGATCAGAGGGCAGGCCGTCGATGCGCTGAGTATCATAGGGGGTGCGCAGGATTTCGAAATCCATGATCGGGCCCGATCCGATGGACAGGCGTGCCATGGACGGCGCGTCTCGGTCGAAGCCGATGATGAAATCGCCGTGCGCCGAGGTCAGGCCGCGTGCCGTTCCATCCAGGATGATCTCCTGACGCGGTTCGGCGCGGCCGATGGCAAAGCCGCCCTGCACAAACTTGCCCGTGAGATTGTAGGGACCGCTTTTCAGAGTGCGCGTCCACACCGAACCATAGGGTCGCGGATCGGCGTTCAGAAGACCGGGCGTTACGCTACTGGCGAAGCCCAGCGCGAGCCCGCCTCCTAGAATATGCCGGCGTTTTAGCGTCCGTTCAGAGCTTTCCATCGGGCAGTGGCCTCTTCCGGCCCGGCATAGGCCTCCTGCGTGCGGGGGTTCCAGTAGCGCAGGGCCTCCAGCGGTATCTGCTTGCCCGACACGGCGCAGATCACGAACTTGCCGGGACGCATAACGGCGTATTCACCGTCTCCGTAATGGAGGATGGCCTCATCGGGTAGGGGCGGCTTCGCATGCATATTCATGTCTTGAACATAAGCCGCTAGCGTGAGGGGATCAAGCGTCTGCAGCGTGTCCGCGTCATAAAAGCCTGATTGCGCGTGTTGCTGATTTGCGGATAGGTTGTGACCGCCGGGGTGGGGAGGGGTATTATGCGGTATGTGTTCGGGGTGATTATGGCGATAGGACTGAACGCGGCTTCGCCCTCGGTTATGGCCCAGTCGGCCCCGTCAGAAACCTTCGGCTATTCCGTCAGCCCCCCTGATTTCACAGCCGCCGAAGCGACGCGCCGATTGGGTAGCGCCTCCCTGACCTTCTGGGTAGATGGAACCCTTCTGCGGGTCGCCGCGCGCGCGGCTACGCCAGCTGTGCGGTTGTGCTGCACGGTTCAGCCCGACATGCAAGCCTTAGGGGAGGGGCTATGGGGCCTGACATTGGCGTTTCCGGATCTGAACCGATCGGTCATTGGGTTGCAGACATCCGCCGATAAGACCACGCGGCTTTACTGGCACGGGCCTGACGCACCTGCGGAGCCTGAGGCTGTGGCAAAACTGAGTGGAAGCCTCGAAGAGGTGGAAATAGACAGCGCCCATCTAAAAGCCCGGCGGAATCTGACCCTATACAGACCGAAACGCCCGGCGCCGTCGCAAGGCTATCCCGTGGTCTATATGGCCGATGGCCGCTCGGTCGGTCACTTTGCGCGGATCGTGGAACGGCTGATAGACGAGGGTGTCATCCGCCCGGTCGTACTGGTGGGAATCTGGAGCGGCGAAGGCCCCGCCACCAACGGCGGGTTTGATCAGCGTAACCGCGAATATCTACCCTCGCCGAAGGTCGATCCGCAGGCCTATGCCGATCATGAAGCCTTCGTTCTGAAAGACGTCATGCCGCTCGTCGAGGCGCGTTATCGGGTCAGTACGCGGCGGGCGGATCGCCTGACCTACGGCTTTTCCGCTGGCGGATCGTGGTCCTTATCTTTTGCGCTCAGGCATCCGGATGCGTTTGCGCAAGGGGCGTCTGCCGGTATGAGTGCCGGCCCCGGCAGTTTCACCTTTTCCGGTAGGGAGGATGTCAAACTTTACATCAGTGCCGGGCGCTATGATCAGTTTTACAGCGGGGCTGAAAAAACCTGTCTGAAAGCACAGGTGGCCGGGCTCACCTGCCATTTCACAGGTATGTATGCGGGCCACGATCTCTTTGTGTGGAACCTGGCCCTGCTTGACGCCCTGAAGGCCGTCTTTCCCGCGTCGGACTGAATCTTGAGGCCTAAAACAGACTGCCCTGTTCGGGTTTGAGAGGGGTCGGTCTGGGCTTGGTGGCGGGTCTGGTCGGGGGGGCTGAGGTGCCGTCGCTGGCCACAACGTCCAGCGTGCGGTCGCCCTTGAAGGTCAGGGTCAGGGCTTCGCCCACGCCTACCCCTTCGGGAGAGGTGACGAGGTGGCCATCGGCGCGACTTACTCGGGCGAATCCGAGGTTCAGCGGCCGGTCGGGGTCGAGGCTCAGGCGCAACTGATCCAACCGGTGCAGGCGCTCGGATTTCTGGCTCAAGAGGCGAGCCAAAGCGGCGGCCAGACGTTGCTCTAACTCAGGCAGCCGGGCGCGGCGTGCGCTGTCGTCGAGGCGACGGTTTAGGGCCGCATCGAAACGCTGGTTCAGGCGGTTGAGGGCCTCGCGCTTCAGGTCGAGCGGGCGCAGGGTCAGGGCCGGGGTCAGGCGCGCCGATAGGCGTGTAAATTCAACCCTTTGCCGCTCCACGCCGCGCGTCAGGGCCGCCGTGGCGCGTTCGGACAGTTGCGTCACGCGCTCGGCCTTGAGGTGACGTGGGCGCTCCAGCAGGGCGGGTGAAAAACGCGCCGCCGTGCGGGCAAAGGCCGTGTCGTGGGCATTGAGATTGCGCAATAATCCGCCACCCAGTCGGTGCGCTGCGTAGTCGAGCCTTTGTTGCGCGGCGTCGATCAGGTCCTGTGGCTTGGGCAGGGCACGCCCCAGCAGGGCCACGCGCTCACGCCGGTTGCGCAGGGCCTGATCAAAGCTGCCCAGACGGCGGCGCTCCAGATCGAGCACAAAGCCGCGCAGTTCGCTCAGGACGGGCGTCGCCATTTCCGCCGCCCCCGTAGGGGTGGGGGCACGGCGATCCGACACAAAGTCGATCAGGGTAGTGTCGGTTTCATGCCCGACGGCGGAAATAACGGGAAGGGTGCACGCGGCGACGGCGCGCGCCAGCCCTTCGTCGTTGAAGGCCCACAGATCTTCGACCGAACCGCCGCCGCGCGCTACAATCAGCACGTCCGGGCGCGGGACAGCCCCCGATTGAAAACCATTCAGGGCCTGAATGATCTGCGCTGGGGCGGCGTCACCCTGCACAATGACGGGCCAGACGATGACGCGGCAGGGCCAACGATCGCGGATACGGTGCAGGATGTCGCGGATCACCGCCCCGGTCGGTGAGGTAATGACGCCGATGGTTTTCGGCGCAAAAGGCAGGCGCTTTTTGCGTTCCGCTGCAAACAGACCTTCGCCGTGCAGCTTTGCTTTGGTGCGCTCAAGCTGCGCCAGCAGGGCCCCGATCCCCGCGGCCTCCAGGCTCTCAATCACGATCTGATACTTGGACGAGGCGGGGAAGGTGGTCAGCTTACCGGTCACGATGACCTCAAGCCCGGCCTGCGGTTGCGCTTTCAGGCGGCTGATATTGCCCTTCCAGATGACGCCGTCGATGGCGGCGCGGTCGTCCTTCAGTGTCAGATAGACGTGGCCCGAGGTATGGCGCGTGACCTTGGAGATTTCGCCACGCAGCCGCACATGGTCATAGGCGCTCTCAATCGTGCGTTTCAGCGCTCCAGCCAGTTCGGATACCGACCAGGGCGGGCTGTTAGACTGCGAATCAACGGGGCTGAGGAGGTCTTCGGACATGTCACCCGTTTACCTCTGACGCGTAAAACTGTCACGTGACGAAATGACCGGTTGCACACGCGGAAATAACGTTGTTTTCTTTATTCTGTGCTAAACTAGAGCGATAAAAAAGAGAAAGGCACCTGATGATAACCGAAACAGACGCACCGGTTTCCGAGGTCCAGCGGCAGGAGGCCCAGCGCCTGAACGCCTTACGCACTCTGGAGATCCTCGACAGCGAGGCCGAACCCGAATTTGATCAGGTCACCCGGCTGGCCGCTGATGTGTTCGATGCGCCAATGGCGGCGATCTCGTTGATCGACGCGATTCGCCAGTGGTTTAAGTCGAGCGTCGGTCTGTCGGTTTGTGAAACCCCGCGCGAGCAGGCCTTTTGCGACTACACCATCTGTCGCGATGAGGTGATGGTGGTGCTGGATGCCACGAAGGACCCTCGGTTTGCCAATAATCCGATGGTGTTGGGTGAAGCGCATATCCGTTTCTATGCCGGGGCGCCTATCCGCTTCGGTGAGGTGCTTGTGGGGTCCCTGTGCGTCATCGACACCGAGCCGCGCGCCGAATTCAGCGCGCGCGACCGGGCGCGTCTGACCACGTTGGCAGCTACCGTGTCGTCGCTGATGACGCTGCGCAAGGACGCCCAGATGCAGAAGAGCATTGTGCGTCGATGCAACGAAAATCAGAAGAAGCTGGAGATGATGGAGGCGGTGGCCGGGGTCGGCTACTGGCACGTCGATCTGGAAAACCAGACGGTGGAATGGTCGCAGGGCGTCTACCGCATCCACGGTCTGACGCCGCAAATCTTTCACCCCGACCTGACCAATGCACTGGAGTGCTATCACCCCGATGACCGTCAGCGCGTCAGCGACTGCGTGAAGGCCGCCGCCTACCGCGGTGAGGGGTATAGCTTCGAAGCCCGACTGATCCGTGCCGATGGTGACATCCGCACGGTCTTCAGTCAGGGCTCGGTCGAATGCGACGAGGCGGGGCAGCCCCTGTCGCTGTTCGGCGTGCTTCAGGACGTTACGGGACGCAAATCTATAGCGGCGTGAGCTTGTACAGGGCGCTGGCGTGGCCGCGCAGCTCCAGCGAAATCTCTTCGTCCGCCGTCGAAACGGCGCCGGTCCACAGATTGTGCACGCGCGCCTTTTGCGGTGCATTGATGGCTTTCAGCGGCTGGTTAACCACCTGCGGGTGATCGCTGATATTGAAAATAGCCAGATAGCGCGCTTTTCCGTCTGCGGTTTCCGCCGTCCACACCACCTGCGCGCCGTCGTTCGAGACGGGCAGGTTGTTCACGCTATCCTGATTGAGGGCGATCACCTCCTTATTGTTAAGGAGTTTCAGCGTCGCTTCATCCAGCGCCCTCAGATCGCCGCCCATGATCAGTGGCGAGCGCGCAATCGACCACAGGGTCATCAGGGTCTGCTGCTCATCCGGCGTAAACTTGGTCTTGCGCTGCCCCAGCGCCAGCAGGCCCAGAGGCAGCATGTCGGCATCGGGCCACGCCCCCGGACGGCGATAGGGGCTCCAGTCGGCCAGCCGCTTAAACTGTGCCTTCAGCATGTCCCAGCTATCCCAGAAGTCGTCGGAAATGCGCCACATCTGGGCATGGTTCTGCGCATGGACCGCCCATTTGAGGTCCGTCTCGCCGGGCGACAGGCTGAGCACGATCGGGCGGCCCGACGCGGCGATGGCAGCTTGCGCGCCCTCGATTTCAGGCCAATTGATGTCATAGGGGCGGCTCATATCGTCCATTTTGACGAAATCCACACCCCAGTCGGCAAACAGCCTGAACACCGAGTTGTAATAGGCCTGAGCGCCTGGCTTCGACATATCGACGCCGTACATGTCGGTGTTCCAGGTGCAGACGGAGTTGGGGTTGGCCACGTCGCGCGCCGTGTATTTAGTGCCCAGAATCGGCAGGTCCTTCTCATAGGCCAGACGCGGAATGCCGCGCATCAGGTGGACGCCGAACTTTAGGCCCATGGCGTGCACCTTGTCGGCCAGCGGCTTGAAACCGGCGCCATCGGCCGCCGACGGGAAACGGTTCGGCGCAGGAAACAGGCGGCCATAGCCATCCATGGCCAGCTCCGCTCCGTGGCGGTACTCATAGCCGGTGGCATTAGGCTCATACCATTGAATATCCACGGTGAAGACGTCATAGCCTGAGGGTAAGAGCTTATCGGCCATGATCTTGGCCGTCTCCAACGCCTGCGCTTCGGTGAGCGTCGTGGCAAAGCTGTTCCAGCTATTCCAGCCCATGGGCGGCTTCGGCGCACGCAGTGTCGGTGACTTCGGCTGCGTGGCCGCGACGGCGGGGACGGTAGCGGCCCCGATCAGAGCCGGGGCGGCAAACAGGGCGCGGCGGTTCAGCATGGACATGGCGGATTCCTCTTTTGCATTTGTCTGACTATTAGCGCGATGCGGTCAGAATGCCAGTGGGAAAATGCGACGGCTCAGGCGTTGCGCAGGATTTTTTCCATGGGCCTGCCCTTGGCCAGTTCGTCGACCAGCTTGTCCAGATAGCGGATTTCACGCATCAGCGGGTCTTTGATCTCTTCGATTCGCACGCCACAGATCACCCCCTTGATTAGGCTGCGCGACGCATGTAGGAGCGGGGCCTGTGCAAAAAAGGCCTCGAAGTGGGTTTCCGCTTCCAGATGTGCCACCAACTGGTGCTGATCGTAGCCGGTCAGCCAGCGGATGATCTCATCGACCTCGGCCTGCGTGCGGGCCTTTTTCTGCGCCTTCGTCACGTAATGTCCATAGACGCTGGCGACACTCATTGCATAGATACGATGCGGGGTCATGTGGGTTTCCGCTTCTAAGGCCTGCACCGATCCTGCACCGAGTAAAGCTTGATCGCAAACGCTGATTTTCCGCTTGACCCGGGGGCCGTCCTGTCGGAAGTCACCCCCATGAATATCCTGCTGATCGGTTCGGGCGGCCGTGAACACGCCCTTGCGTGGAAAATCCGGCAATCGCCGCGCGTGGCGCGTCTGGCCATTGCGCCGGGCAATCCCGGCATGGCGGCGCTGGGCGAGGTGCACGACCTCAAGGTCACCGATGTGGCCGGCCTGACGGCGCTGGCGGTTGAAATGCAGGCCGATCTGGTCGTGGTGGGTCCGGAGGCGGCGCTGGCCGAGGGCATTGCCGATGCCCTGAAAGGCGTCGGCATTCCCTGTTTTGGCCCGACGCAAAAGGCCGCGCAACTCGAATCGTCGAAGGCCTTCACCAAGGACTTCTGCCAGCGCCACACTATCCCCACCGCAGCCTATGAGACCTTCACTGACCTTGATGCCGCCAAGGCCTATCTGAAAACCCAGAGTGCGCCCTACATCATCAAGGCCGACGGTCTGGCGGCCGGCAAGGGCGTGGCCATTTCGCCCGACCTACCCGACGCCTATGCCGAGCTTGAGGCCATGTTCGGCGGGCGTTACGGTGCGGCGTCGCAAACCGTGGTCATCGAAGAGTTTATGGCGGGCGAAGAGGCCTCGGTCTTCGCCATTGCCGATGGCGAAACGGCGCTCCTGTTCGGCTATGCGCAGGACCATAAGCGCGCCTTTGACGGCGATGCCGGGCCCAATACGGGCGGCATGGGCACCTACAGCCCCGCGCCGGTAGTGACACAGGATATTCTGGACATCACCGAGCGTGAGATTCTGGCCCCCACTATGGCGGGCATGAAGGCCGAGGGGAACGCCTATACAGGCGTCCTCTATGCGGGTCTGATGATCGAAAATGACCGCCCGCGTCTGGTCGAATATAATGCCCGCTTCGGCGACCCTGAGTGTCAGGTGCTGATGCTGCGCCTTAAGAGCGATCTGGTGCCCTATCTGCTGGCCGCCGCCACGGGCCGACTGAAGGACATGCCAGCGCCGGAATGGTACGAAGATGCCGCCGTTTGCGTCGTCTATGCCGCCAATGGCTATCCGGACAGCCCCCTCGGCGGCTCGATCATTCGCGGGTCTGAGCAAGATTTTGGCCCGAACGTCAGCGTTTTCCATGCCGGGACCAAGCGGCTGGACGACGGGCGTCTGGCGGCCGCCGGTGGGCGCGTGCTCAATATCTGCGCGCGCGGGGCGACGATTCAGGAAGCGCGTGACGCTGCCTATGACGCGATTGCCAAAATCGACTGGCCGATGGGGTTCTATCGCTCCGACATCGGCTGGCGCGCACTCTGAACAGCGGTCTTTGGCCGATGCGTGCGTCGGCGATCAGGGCCTACAACTCCATACGCACGCGGATAAACAGCCACGGCTTTGAGCGGTTGCGTGTCAGCTCCAGCGCCCGCACCGTGCCCGTGGCGCGGTCGCCGTCATAGCGCACGCGGTCATAGTCGTGCACGCGGCCCGGCAGGTTGTTCAGTTCAAGGCGCCACAAGGTCTTCGGGTTCAGCTTATATTCGGCAAACAGGTTCAGCTTCGCGCTCCCGCGCGCATAAGAGATTTCCGAGGCGCGATAGACCTTTTCGTCATAGCCGTTCCAAACCGAAAAGCCCCATTGAGTGCGACGCACCGGCAGGTCCTGCGAAAACTCCAGCAGCCAGTCGGTTTCGGTCTGGCGCGATAGGCGGCGCTTTTCCTTCGTCACCGGATCGGTCACTTCCGAGAGGAAGACGCTGCCGTTGAATTTCAGCATGCCGCCGGGGATGCGCAGGCGGTCCATCGGCAGGGTGAAGGTGGCCCCGATCTCTTCGGCCGTTCCGTCGCCAATATTCCCTTTGGCGTCAAACACGCTGCCGTCGGCGGCGACAATAGGCACGCGGTCGATGACGTCCGACACGTCCTTATGGATGAATTTCAGCACCAGCGCGCCCTTGTCCCAGAAGCGGTAGCTGGCGTTCAGCTCCGTCTCCCATCGCTTGTCGGGCTCAAGGCTGACATTGCCGGCATTGACGGTGGAGTCCATCAGGTCGATCGAAGAGACGAAATCGTCGAAATCGAGCTGACCCAGCACGCGCTCAATGCGCAGTAGATATTGCCATGGCCCATTGGGCGACCACGTCACCTGCACCTTGGGCTTGGCATAGCCAAAGCGCTTTTCGTCCGGGCGTTCGCTGGTTTGCGACAGGGTGGACCATTCGTATTTCAGACCCGTTTCAACGCTGAGCGCCGGAGTGGCGCGCCAGGTGGCCAGAAATGAGGCTTCGGTGCGGTCTTCCTCGACCTTGACGCGAGAGGCGGGCAGATCGACCACCGTATCATTGACCGTCAGCCCGGTGTTGCTGTCGCGCGAATTATAGGCCTTTTCCAGCCCGACCTCATAGGTCAGCCGCTCGCTGCGCGTCCAGATCAGTTGCCCGGAGATGATGTTTTCTTTCTCCACCGAGTCGTCGAGGAAGCGCGTCTCCTCCGATGGATTAATATAGAGGTCATCGACCTCTTCGTGCGAATATTTCGATAAGCCGTTGAGTTTCAGTGTGAAAGATTTGCCCACAGGCCGGTTATACTGGAAGCCGGCTTCGTGCATATCCTCCTTGTAATCGAGGTTTTCGACGGCGGTCGTGTCGGTGATGTAGCGGTAATTGCCTATGTATGTGTTAGGTACCCACTTGCCATTGACGGTCAGCTTGCCGCCCCACAGGGGATGCGAGGCGATGCCGTTCAACTCAATCCCCTTGCCGCCGGCCTCGCTGAGGATTTTGGTGCGGCGTACCGCGCTGCCGTCGGTAGGGTAGATGGCCTTGTCGCCATTGCTGGCTTCATCGTCGAAATTGGAAAAAACGGTGGCCGACAATTCCAGCGTCTTGTCCCCGGCATTGCGACTATAGGTGATGCGGCCCGTCGGCTTGACCCAGCCATTGCTCAGGAAACGGGCATTGGCGATGACGGTCAGGGTCGGCTTTGCCGACGCCTTGCGGATGATATTGACCACCTGAGTCTGACCCTGCATGTCGATCCCTTCGGCCCCACCGATGATCAGGTCGATGCGTTCCACTGTGCCAGCTGGGATGCGGTTGAGGGTGTCGGTTAGGTTGTCGCTCTTGCTGGTCGGGCGCTGACCGTCGATCAGCACATTGCCCGCCGCTGCCGCGAAGCCGCGCACCTGATCCACGTTTTTCAGCGTAAAGCCCGGCACGCGATTGACCATGTCCAGTGCCGACTGCACCTGAAAGGCACTGAAAAAGGCCTGACCATAGGGGATAACCTGACGTGAGGCGGGAGCATCAGCGGTCTCAGCCTGTGCAATGACTGGCAGGCCGCACAGCAGGGCGGTGGCGCACATCAGGGCCTTGGGAAAGGGCATGAACATCCTGTCGGAAAGAGGGCGAACTATCTCACCTTTGAAACCTCTTTCTCACAGAGCGGCGTGCGGCCCAAGTGAACGATTTGTCATTAATTTTGGCTGATCTGCGTCCCTGGCATCAGCGCCGTCAGCGCCCCCATGAACCCCGCCTGATCGTCAAAGCGCGCCGTGATCGGCAGGAAGGCGATCTTTTCGCGCCACGCCGGGCTGAGCTTTATCCAATCCTTTTCCGTGGTGATCAGGCTCGCCCCGCGGGTCTGCGCCTGCCTTTCCAGCGCCGTCAGATCGGCCTCGCTCAGCGGTTCGTGGTCGGCATAGGCGTGAAAATCGGCCACCGCATAGCCCAGCCCTTCCAGGGTCGCGCGGAACTTCCACGGCTTGGCGATTCCCGCAAAGCCCACCACCTTACCCGGTTCGCCCACAGGCATCGGGATCAGGCGCGCCACAAAGACTGGCAGGTCGCCGAATAGGCGTAAGAGCTTCTGATCGACGACGGATTTCTCGTGAGGCAACCACAGGACCACGATGTCGGCGCGTTTGAGGGCGATGGCTAGAGGTTCCCGCATCGGCCCCATTGGGAACACAGACCCGTCACCAAACGGCCAGCCGTCATTCGTAGTATCGCCATCAACGACCAGCAGGTGAATATCCTTGGCGATCTTCACATTCTGATGCGCGTCGTCGGCAATGGCGATCTCAAAACCTTCGCCTTCGATCAGGCGCAGGCCTTCGGCGCGGTCGCGCGCAATCACCATGTCATAGTCGCGCGCCAGCATCAGGGCTTCGTCGCCCACCTCGGCGGCGCTGTGGAGGGTGGGATCGACCCTGACAGGGCCGCTCAGCGACCCGCCATAGCCACGCGACAGGCCGCTGGCCCTATGACCCAGCTTTTTCAAGCGGCGCAGCAGTTCGCGCTCAATCGGCGTCTTGCCTGACCCGCCCAGCGTCGCATTGCCGACCGAGATGACGCAGACGGGCGAGCGATAGGGCTTGGCGGTCAGGAAGCGCGTGATCGTCACCGCCTCCCAGATCCACGCCAGTGGCGCCAAAGCGTAGCGGGTGAGCGGCGCGCCCTTCGCCTCGCGCTTGTACCACCAGTCGGGGGTCTTTAGTCGGCGGGCTTTAAGCGGCATCCGCCGCCTCATGGCTTTCGTCGTCCGGGGAGGGGGCGTTACCGGGCAGGAAGGGTTTGAGGTGCGCCATAACAGTATCGAGCGTCCCGGCCTCACGCTGCGCCAGCGCCTGAGCGATGCGGTGCGCGTCAAGCAGGGCCGCCGGATTGTCGATCAGCCCCTGCGCCAGAAAGCCCAGTTCCTGCCGCCCGCTGACGCGGAAGGCGGCACCGGCGTCGAACATCTGCTGATAGACGGCGTCCCAGTTATAGAGGTCCGGGCCGGTGATCACGGCCTTACCCAGCCGCGCGGCCTCCAGCGGATTGTGGCCGCCGATCTTTTCGGAAAAACTCCCTGCCATGATGACCATGTCCGCCAGCCGGAAAAACACGCCCAGTTCGCCGAGCGTGTCGGCCAGATAAATATGCGTCTCTGCGGACGGGCTGTCCAGTTTTGATCCCAATTTTGATCTTTGGGTCACTCGAAAACCGAGCGCCTCCAGATCAAGGCGGATAGCTTCGGCGCGCACCGGGTGGCGCGGTACGATGACCAACAGCGCCCCCGTCTGGCGCAGAATGTCGTCCAGCGCCGTGGCGATATAGGCCTCTTCGGTCAGGTGGGTGCTGGCGGCCAGTATAACGGTGCGCCCGGCAAACAGGGCCTCCAGCGTCTCACGTTTTTGGGCGTCATCGGGCAGGGGCGCGCCGATGGTCTTCAGATTGGCCAGCGGCCCCATCTGCTCCGCCTCGGTCCCAACCATGTCCCTCAACCGTTGATCAGAGCCGCTGTCTTGCGGCAGGATGAGGGCAAAGCCCTTCAGCAGGCTCTGCATCGAACGGCGGATGTTTTGCCAGCCCTGATGCGTTTTGGCGGTGATACGCGCGCTGATCAGCAGGCGGGTGATGCCGCGCTGATCGAGGCCTTTCAGCTGGTTGGGCCACAGGTCGCTTTCGATAAAAACGGCCAGATCGGGGTGCCAGTGGTCGAGGAACTTCGTCACCGCTTGCGGCGTATCGAGCGGCGCGTACTGATGCACGGCGCGTTCCGGCAGGCGCTGCGACAGGATTTCCGCCGATGTGGTGGTGGCGGTGGTGATGAGAATGTGCAGGTCGGGGTAGTCGTTCAAGAGTTGATTAATGACCGGCAGGGCCGACAGGCTTTCACCGACGCTGACCCCGTGCAGCCAGATCATCGGCCCGTCCGGGCGCGGCTTTCCGGCAATACCCAGCCGCTCATTGAGGCGCGCCGGGTCTTCCTTGTTGCGCGCAGCGCGGTGCCACAACAGGTTGGGCGCGATGGCGTGAAAGGCCTGCATGGCGGCGGCGTAAAGGCGGAGCATCAGGGTCATGCGGCCCTCGAAGAGGCACCGGTCAGGGCGTCGGCGCGGTCAGTGAGTGCGCTCAGGCGTTCGCCCAGCTCGATACGGCGCGCCTCAAGCTGGGCTTCGTCGGCATCGGGTGCGATGGGCGGGTGCACCTCCCACAGCATGGCCCCCACGGCGAAGGGCAGGGGGATGCGCTGACGGTCCCAGCTATTGAGCGATAGGTAGCGCGATGACGACTGCCCGATCAGGATGATGGGTGCGCCGGACATCTGTGACAGTTTCAGCGAGCCTTCGGTCATGTCGCGGGCCGGGCCGCGTGGGCCATCGGGCGTCAGGGCCACGGCATTACCGGCGCGAATCCAGCGCAGCATGTCGCGGAAGGCCTGCGCGCCGCCCTTTTGCTTGGTGGGGTCGCTCTTCTTAGCGGCTGAACCGCGGATAATGTGATAGCCGAAGAGTGTGTTGGTACGGACTGAAAAATCACCGCTTTTCGACAAAGACACCAGTATGGCGATCTTCTGCGCACGGTCGAGCGGCCAACATGCGGGGGCATAGTGCACGCGCTGATGCCACAGCAGCAACAGGGCCGGGCCGCCCAGAGCCCACACGGCTTCGGCGGCCTCACGGCCTTCGTGGGTCCAGCGCGTCGTGCGGTAGCAGAATTTGAGATAGCCGACGATCAGCCGCGCCATAAAGGCCTGAAAGCCTTCGGATTCGAGCAGGGACTTCATCCGCCCACCTCTGCGTCAACCGTCTGCGCTTCACCCGTCTCTGGCACCCGCTCGAACTGCGTGCGGTAAAGCTCGGCATAGAGGCCGCCGCGCGTCAGCAGGTCGTCGTGCGTGCCGCGCTCAGTGATGCGCCCGTCGCGCAGGACGAGGATCAGGTCGGCGTGGCGCACGGTCGAAAGGCGGTGCGCGATCATCAGAGAGGTGCGCCCGGCCATCAGCCGTTCCAGCGCCTGCTGCACCTTGACCTCGGACTGGGTGTCGAGTGCGGAGGTCGCTTCATCGAGCAGCAGCAGCGGCGCGTCTTTCAGGAAGGCGCGCGCAATGGCGATGCGCTGTTTCTGTCCGCCGGACAGGCGCGAGCCGGCTTCACCGACGCGGGTGTCGAGGCCATCGGGCAGGTCGTCGATAAATTCCAGCGCCGCGGCGTCGCGCGCCGCCTGCACGATCTCGGCCTCGGTGGCGTCAGGGCGGCCATAGGCGATATTGGCGCGGATGGTGTCGTCAAACAGAAACGGGTCTTGCGACACCAGAGCGATATGGTCGCGCAGGGATTTGAGCGTCACGGCGCGCTGTGGCGTGTCGCCGAAACGGATTTCGCCGCTCGTATAGTCGTAGAAGCGCGGAATAAGGTTGAGCAGGGTCGATTTGCCCGATCCCGACGGCCCGACCAGCGCCACGGACTGACCCGCGCGGGCCTCAAAGCTCACCCCCTCCAGCACTGGCGTGTCGCCATAGGCAAAGGTGACAGTGTCAAAGGTCACGCGGTCAAAGGGTTTCAGTGCCTGCGCGTCCGGGGCATCGGCAATTTCCGGCGCGACGTCCAGCGCGGCAAACAGCCGCCTGGCGGCCGTAAAACCTTCGGCCATCACGGTTTGCAGATTGGCCAGTTGCCGCAGGGACTGTCCCGCCGCGCCCAGATAGGAGATATAGGCGGTAAAGCCGCCCAGCGTCATGGCCCCCGACTGAGCGCGCCAGCCGGCATAGACGACGACGAGCGCCAGCACGATGGTGGTCAGGGCCTCGGTCACCGGGGCGGCGGCCGCACGGGCATTGGCACCCTTGATGATGTGCTTCTGACGCCGCGCAATAACGGCATCGACGCGGCCCTGCTCATAGGCTTCGCGATTATTGATCTTGACGATCTTGACGCCGTCGAGGCTTTCCATGATGGCGGTGGACAGCGAAGAGGTCTCGTCCATCGCGCCTTGTGCGGCTTTTTTTGTGCGGCGGTTATACTGCCCCAGCACGGCCGCAATGACCGGCCCGGCGATCAGCACACCCAGCGTCATGCGCCAGTCGATAAAGGCCATATAGGTCAGTGAGCCGATGACAATTCCGCCGTGCTGCACATAGTTGACGACACCATTGGTGGTGGCTTCGCGCATCAGCCCGGCGTCAAACAGCACCGAGGACAGATAGCTGCCCGAATGCGCTTTGTTGAGGTGGCCGAGGTCAGCATGGACCATATTGCCGAACAGTTGCGACTGAATGCGCCCCACAAGCTGATGCCCGACGCGGTTGACCGAGGTGGCTAAGCCCAGTTGCGACACCAGCCGCACCAGCGTCGCCCCGATCATCACCGCCGGCACCCAGATCAGCGGCTGGGCGGCGACAAAGGCCGGGACTTCGGACGCCGCTGCCGAATCGCTTTCGCCGAACAACAGTTCGATGCCGGGCTTCAGGCACCAGATGACAAACGAGGTGGAAACAGCGACCATGACGGCGCACGCTAGCGCCAGTCCCAGAAAGCCTTTGTATTTTTGCAGATAATCACGCCACACCCGCGCCATGACGGCGCGCGAGCCGGTCTCCGGCAGGGCAGGGGTATCGGCGGCAATGGGGGTCATGAAAACGTGTAACTCTCTGAACCTCAAACTATATAGGGATATGCCCCTGACGGGCAAAGCCAATAGTTTGTCTTCCGGCGTGGAAATCTGTATATGGCGCGCTCAACCCGTCGTCTTCTGTACTAAGGAAGCGGACCTGTCCTGTCTTATACCTCCCCGGCGTGCCGGGGAGGGGGACCGCACGAAACGGCCACAGGCCGGTGAGATGCGGTGGTGGGGGTAAGCCTCTGTTTCAGCCTGCGCGGCAGGCGGATAAGGGACACGCCCCCTCCGTCACGCCTTCGGCGTGCCACCTCCCGCGGCTCGCGGGTGGCGTATAGGAAATGGCTTTCTTTTCAGTCTGGTACCCCGTGAAGCTGTTCAAGAAACGTAAAACGCCCAAGGTTTTCGACACCTCAACGCAATGGGGGCTGTTCAAGACCTATCTGGCCTTTCTGTGGAACGACCACGCCTATCTTCGGTTAGGCTTCACCAATGCGCACTGGATCGACGACAAGATGGTGCGCACCAACCAGCCGTGGCCGTTTCAGCTCGCCTGGTTCAAAAAGCACGACCGCATCCGCACGGTTATCAATCTGCGCGGCGGGCAGGGGGCGTTTTTCGCGCTGGAACGCCATGCCTGTCAGACCTTGGGTCTCAATCTGGTCGATTTCATTGTCACTTCACGCGATGTGCCCTCCGCCGAAGCCATCCTTGAGGCCGAAAAGCTGTTCGATAGCATCCAGTATCCGGCCCTGATGCACTGTAAATCCGGGGCGGATCGCGCGGGGATCATGAGCGTCCTGTACCGTCACCTGCACCTCAAACACCCCCTGCGGGAGGCGGTTCAGGAACTGGGCCTGCGCACCCTGCATATGAAGGCGGGCAAGACGGGCGTGCTCGACTATATTTTCGACTGCTATTTTGCTGAGGGTGAACCGCGCGGTATGTCCTTTGTTGAATGGACGCAGTCGGACCTGTATGATCCGGTGAAGATCAAGTCAGACTTCAAATCGGCGTGGTGGGGCACGCTTCTGACCGAAAAGATTTTCCGCCGGGAGTAGGTGGCGGTTGCGCCTTCGCCCTTTTTCGCGCACGTTTTCGGCTTAGGCTGATCGAAACGGGGTATGGCCATGTCGCTGAAATTCATCGCTATCACGTTGACGGCTTTGACCCTGACGGGCTGCGCGTCTACGCCCGAACCCGTGGCAGGCAGCGCGCAGGCTACCCTGCCGTCGCCAAAGGCGTGCAAGGCGCGCGACCTGGTCTTTACTAAGGACGCCAACGGCAAGGGTTATTGCGTCACGGAGGCGCAGGCCAAGTGCCAGCAATCGGCGTTGCTGGTGCTGGGCGACGCGGACTGTCTCAACACGCTGATGTGGAAGGACAATAGCTCACGTCCAGACCCGCTGCCGCGCGGCACGGCGGTGACGCCGACAAAGAACTGAGGTCAAAACCACCTCCACATCGCTTTCGATGTGGAGGTGAAGAATTAGTCGTTTGCCGGGTTCAGCAGACGGTGCGCGTGGATGACGAAATAGCGCATCAGGGCGTTATCGACCGTCGATTGCGCCTTGGCACGCCAGGCGGTCTTGGCTTCTTCGTAGCTGGCGTAGGCGCCAACAAATTCGACCGCCTTGAGGTCCTTGAAGTCGGTGCTGCCGGGTGCTTGCAGTTCGCCGCCGATGACGATGTGAAGCAGTTGTTTGTCGCTCATGGTCAAACTCTCAGAGGGTTTCGAGGGAAGGAAGGGCAGCGCAACGGCGCCGGATTTCGGGATACAAGCCTGAATTGGCGCAGATCAGCGAGGCCTTGAGGCTGTCGGGGGCGTTGAAGTCGTAGGCCTGCCCCAGATGGTCGGATACGGTGGCCCCGGCCTCATGGCAGATCAGGGTAGCCGCCGCCACGTCCCAGTCGCGCTTGGGCGTCAGGGCCAGAGTAAAATCGGCGCGGCCCGCTGCCACGCACACCATGCGGTAGGCGACGGAGGGGCGAGACGTTATGCTCATCTTGGGCCACGGCTCCGGCCAGATGTCGCGGCCAAACAGGCGCGCATCGCCGATCCCCTGCGCCACGCTGAGGTCGGTGGTGGCGGAGGCGCCGATGGGTTCACCATTGAGAAATGCCCCCAACCCTTTACCTGCGCTATACATTTCCTGCGCATCGGGCGCATAGACCACGGCGGCGACTGGCTGGCGGGCCTGCACCAGACACAGGGCAATGGTCCAGTAGGGGGAGCCCTTGGTGAAGCCCATCGTGCCGTCAATGGGGTCGAGCACGAACAGGTGCGATTGCGTCAGGCGGGCGGGCGTATCGGGCGATTCCTCGCTCTGCCAAGCATAGCCGGGGCGCGCGTCCAGCAGCGCCTCCTTCAGCCACAGATCGACCTCCAAATCGGCATTGGTGACGATGGAGCCATCGGATTTATAAGAGATATTCAGCCCCTGCGCCTTGAGGTGCTGAGCCAGCGCCCCGGCGCGCCGCGCCCGGTCGATCAGCAGATCAAGCTCGTCCTGAAGTGTCGGCGCGGCCCGGCTCATCATTTGCCCCCGATGCTTAGGCCATCGACCAGTATCGAGGGGGTGTCGAGCGTCCCCTTGATCTCAAGGTCCGAGGCGGGCTCAAGGCGCGCGAAAATGTCAATCAGATTGCCAGCAACGGTGATTTCATTGACCGGGTGGATCAGTTCGCCGTTTTCAAACACAAAGCCCGACGCCCCGGCCGACCAATCGCCGGTGTCCGAATTGACGCTGGGGCCAAACATCGAGGTGATCACCACCCCGGAACGAGCGGCCCGCATAAGGTCGGCGGGGGAGCGCGTACCGGGGCTCAGCGTCACATTGTGCGCCGAAACGCCCGCTGGATGCGCCAGAGAGCGTGAAGCATGGCCGGTCGAAACCATGCCCAGTTGCCGCCCGGCGGCGCTGTTGAGCAGCCAGGTGGTCAGGATGCCGTCGTCGATAAGGGAACGCTCACGCACAGTCACGCCTTCGTCGTCATAAAGGCACGAGCCCAGGCCGCGCGGGCGGAACGGGTTGTCGATAAGGTGCACCCCTGGCGCAAACAGACGCTGACCCAGCTTATCTTTCAGAAAACTGGAGCCGCGCGCCACCGATGGACCGGAAATGGCCCCGAGAAACAGGCCAATCAGTGACTTGGCCGTGCGCGGTTCGAACAGCACCGGGGCGGTGCAGCTGTCGATCTTGCGTGCGCCCAGCGCCTTCAGGGCACGTTCGGCGGCGAGGATGCCTGTCGCTTCGGGCGTCGGCAGATCGGACAGGTAGCGCGTCGAGCGGCCTTCGCCATCGCGCTCCATGCCGCCGGTTTCGTCCGTGGCGATCAGGCGCGCCGACTGAAACGACAGGCTGGTGCGGTGGTGGCCTGCAAAACCCTCCGAGGTCAGAAGCTGCCAGCGGGTAAAGCTCTGGCCGGCGCTGGCCGCATCGCTTTGCAGACGCGGGTCGATCAGGCCCGCGGCCTCACAGGCCAGCGCCCGTTCGCGCAAAGTATCGGCGCTCAGCTCTGTGGGGTCGAAAATGTCCAGATCAACACCGTCGCCGCGCCACAAGAGCGCCGGATCGGCCAGACCGGCATAGGCGTCATCCGGGGCCAGTCGCGCCATGGCGACGCAGCGTTCGACCAGCCGCGTCAGCGTGCGCTCAGAGAATTCAGAGACCGACACCACGGCCTGTTTCCGACCGACAAACACGCGCAGCCCCAGATCGGTGGCCTCATCGCTTTCGACGGTTTCGACCGCCCCCTTGCGCACGCCAACGCTGAGCGAGCGGCTTTGAGAATAGACGGCTTCGGCGGCATCTGCGCCTTGCGCCCGTGCCAGACCGATGACGTGCGCAAGCAACGCCGTAGAATCGGTGCGGGCGGGGGTGTCTGTTTGCGTATGCAGCATAAGGTCTTTCTTAGGCGCGGCCGGGGGGCGGGGCGCAAGTCTCAATTGGAACGATTCCCCGCAAAGCATATCATAACCTTGTTTTACAGGATTATTTCCTACGGATTAGTATAATCTTTAGGGCATTCCTCTAGGTTGTGACCTCTGTGGCGCAGGCTCTGTTGACTGCGCGTCATCCTGCAGGGGTCTTATGCTGTCACTGGCCGAACGCACCGGAGACTTGCGTCGGTATGCTTACCGGCTGTTGCGCCGACTGAAGGCGAGTCACAGACAAAGCGAAGTCGATACGGCGGAGTTGAGGCGTCAGCGCGCGATTGCGTTGCGCCCGGTCGTGCGCGGTCTGTGCGGAGTGGTCGGCAGCTATTATATCGTTATTTTTATCTCCCACTTTTTCTATGAAAAAGGGATGGACCTGCCGATCATGGCCGGTCTGGGGGGGGTGACGGCTATAACCTGCCTGTCTTTTTTCCGCTGGACGCGCGGGGCCGAAAGCGTGCAACGGCTGGAAATCGCCACTTTGATCGTCAGTCTTTTGATGTACGCCAATGTGGTGGTGTCTCAGTACCTGCACTTTGTCCCGGCCAAGCTGATCTATTTTGTCCTGATGACCCTGGTCTTCGCCACCTCGGCGGTGTCGCTGCGGGTTGTGGTGCCGACCTCGCTTCTGGCGACTGGCACCATGTTTGTCATGGCGCATCATGCCGGTTTCCCGGTACTGAAACAGCACATCTGGGTCGGTGTTGGCGGTATTGTAACGGCACTGGGCATGGCGGGCATAATGCGCAGCACTATTTTTCGCGCTGTTCATGCCCGTCTGGTCGCCGAAAAACACCGGCACGAGGCGCAAATTCTGGCGCATTATGATGCCCTGACCGGCCTGCCCAATCGCCGCAGCTTTTTCACCGAGCTGGATGTGGCACTTGTGGGGGCCAAAAACGGGTACGCCTTTGATCTGGCCCTGATTGATCTCGACGGCTTTAAACCGGTCAATGACCTCTATGGCCACAGCATTGGCGACGCCCTGCTGATCGAGGTCGGCAAGCGTCTGCGCGCGGTCGTGGGGTCGCGCGGCGTCGTGGCGCGACTGGGCGGAGATGAGTTTGCTCTCATCCTCAACGGGCAAATGCCTGACGACGATCTGCGCCGCTTTGGTGAAGACCTCTGCGATACCTTGCGCCAAACCTATGTGTTGGGCGGCGGGGTGTGCGCCAACATCTCCGGCTCGGTCGGCTTCGTGCATTCGGACCCGGGAGCCCAGTGGAGCGCCTCGCAAATGCTGGAGCGCGCCGACTACGCACTCTATTACGCCAAGCAGAACCTGCGCGGTGCGCCGATCATCTTTGACCGCCGCCACGAAAACGAGATGCAGGATTTCGGCGCCGTAGATCAGACCCTGCGTTCGTCCGATCTCGAAAGTGAACTCTATATCGTCTTCCAGCCGCAGATCGATCTCAAGGCGCAGCGCACGGTTAGCTTCGAGGCGCTGGCCCGCTGGCAGTCAGAAAAGCTGGGGCCGGTGCGACCGGACATCTTCATCCGCGCCGCCGAACGCTCCGGCCTGATCAGCGACATCACCCTAATTCTCTTGCGCAAGGCGCTGGTGGCGGTGCGCGACTGGCCCCGTGATATGCGCGTCTCGTTCAATCTGTCGGCGCGCGACCTGCGCTCGCTGCCGGCCATCGCGCGTATCTGCGACACGGTAAAAGCATCCGGCGTCGATCCGAAGCGCATCGAGTTCGAAATCACCGAAACCGCCATGCTCAGCGACTTCGATCAGGCGCTGGAGGCTCTGGCGCTGCTGAAAGGCATGGGCAGCCGCATCGCGCTCGATGACTTCGGTTCGGGCTATTCCAGCTTCGGCTATATCCATCGCCTGCCGGTAGACAAGATCAAGATCGACCGCAGCTTCGTAACCCAGCTTTTGCGCCACGATTCGACGGTCAAAATCGTCAAGACGCTGATCGACCTGTGCGGCAACCTGTCGCTCGATCACGTTATCGAAGGCGTCGAGACGGCGGCGGAACTATGCCGTCTGGAAGAGATCGGTGCGCGCTATATTCAGGGCTATTACTTCTCACAGCCCATGCGCGCCGAAGCCATCACCGCCTATCTGGACGCCGAATCCTGGCGCGAGGGGCTGAAAAAGGCGGGGTAGACTTAGTCGCCCTTTTTCGACGCTCCGGACTTGCTGAGGCGATGGCAATGGCCTGATCCTAATCTTTGACCCTGGCGCCGCTGGAATTTTTCAGATCGCCGTCCTTGATTCGCTCATGACCTTTCGATCTCGCGCTTCTGAGTCGGGGTTTGCCTGGGCATGGTCCATCCTCCTGTTGGGAGGGCGGAGTATGCGCCATCACGTAGCGGGATGCGATTAGGCTTTGCGCGCCCATCCGAAAGAAGTGAGCGGGATCGACTGCGCCATCTCCGCGGCACCGGCATCATTGGGGTGCAGATTATCGGCCATGCCCAGCCCCGGCCGAAGCCAGCCGGGACGCGCCGGGTCTTCCAGTGCCTTTTCAAAATCAAACAAGCCGTCAAAGACATCGGAACGGCGCAGCCAGGCATTGAGCGCCACGCGCCGCGTCTCCTTCTCGTCGCTGTAATAGTCCTTGAAGGTCGTGCCCTTGAAGGGGGTGAGCGTCCCCGCATAGGTGCGGATGCCGTGCGCCTGCGCGCGGGCGGCGATCTGGCTCAGGCCCATCTTCAAGTCGTCCAGCGGAGCGTAGCCGGGACTGTCCGGACCGCCGGCGTGGCCGAGGTCGTTAATTCCGATCAGCAGCACGACGGCGGCGACATTCGGTTGTGCCAGCACATCGCGGTCAAAGCGCGCCAAAGCGCCGGTGCCGAAACGCGCCCAGGTGCCATGATTGAGAAGCCGGTTGCCGCTGATGCCGGCATTGACGACGCTCAGAGGGATGCGGGCGGCGCTGAGGCGCTGGCTCAGCAGGTCGGGCCAGGTTCTGCCCTGATCCGGTGTAATCCCGTAGCCGTCGGTGATTGAGTCGCCAAAGGCTACCAGTGCCTGCGTCTTGGCGGTGGCGACCTCGACGCCCGACAGCAACGGGAAGGCATTGCCGATGCCAATATCGGTCTTAGTGGTAGTCAGTTCGGGGGCCGCGGTCTGTTGCCCGTTGCTGATGTAAATAGCGCTGCGCTGGATTTCGTGCAGAGTGGTCAGGGGAGCGGGGCCCTTTAGGTACAGGCTGACGGCGAGGTCGCTGAGGGCTGCCACCGTCAGGGCAATGGGGTCGCTGAGGACATAGGCACCCGGCGAGATGGTCACGGCGGTCTGACCGTCAAAGGTCGCCGCGCGGTCGCTTTGCAGGTCGATACGCGCGCCGGACAGGCGTCTGGCGACGCGCAGTTCGTCGATGCGCAGTGGCGTGTCGCCATAGGCGTTGGACAGACGGATACGCACGGCGCTGCCGCCCGCGCTGAGGCGCACAATCTGACGCAGGGTGAGGTCCTGCGCCTGCGCTTTGTTGCCGGACGGCTCGGGCGCGGCGTACCATGAGGGCGTCCAGTGCTGGGTCGTTCGGGCCAACGCTGGAAGGGTCAGGGAGGGCACGGTCAGTGCGGCTCCGGCGGCGGTCAGGCCCGACATCAAGGCACGACGGTTCAGAGTGGACATAACGACTCCCTTGAAGGTTCTCTTGGGCTTTCGGCACGCATCTAACGCGATTTTTGAGCTGAGGGAAACAGGGTCATATTTTCTGGCGCCTGCATCCCGGAACGGGGGCGCGACTCTGCGGGCCGTCTATAGGCGATTTCATCCGAGGCTATGTAACACTGAGCGATTTGATGAGGCGGGCTAGCCCTAACCGCAGATCAGGCGTATAGCATGCTACCGTAATTGGTATGCCGGACTACGCGTGTGCTGTGTGGCCGGCTCCAGGGCTTTGTGTGTAACCCTGTCCGTTTTTTACCAGCGGACATGAGGCTTTGGGGTTATGATCGGACGCTCAGTCGCTGGCGCTATTGCTCATGACCCTTCGGTTTGAATTCATTCCCCCCAGTCCGCCGCTCGCCGCGCTGATACGCCAGCACCAGATTATCCGGCTTTCCTTTAAGGCGACGGAGACCGTTCCCGCCAAACCCTATTGGCCCCGTCCGTCCGCGTCCCTAGCGTTTTATAGCCGCGATCCGGAATGGATCAAACCGTTGGGTGCGTTAGAGCTGAGACGCAAACCGCGTGCATCCTTGATTGGTCAGCCGACGCGGACGACCTTGCGGCAAGGGGGGCGTGATTTCAGTGTGTATCAGATCGAGTTCCAGCCCGGTGCGGTCCATATCTTGACCGGCCTCGCGATACATGAACTGACCGATGCCGACCTTGATGCGGAGGCGGTTTTCCCTCCGGATTTTGGGGCTCTTATTCGGGAAATTGAGGATACGGAAGATGCCCGTCAGATGATCCGCGCTGCGGAATCCTGGATTTTGCGGCATCACCACAGGCGCAACCGCGAAATGACGGCATGCGACGCGGTCGCCCTGCAATTGCTGCAAAGCCCGACAACCGAGATTGATAGGGTAGCCCGACGTCATGGCGTGGGAACGCGGCAACTGCGTCGGGCGTTTCAGGAACGCATGGGCGTTTCGCCGAAGCTCTTTGCGCGCATAGCGCGCTTTGATCAACTCGTCCGTCTGAGCAATCGCTTTCCGACCCACGACTGGCTCAGTCTGGCCGTCTATGCCGGCTATTACGACTACCACCACCTGCGACATGATTTTCGAGACTTCTGCGGCATGGCGCCAAACGCCTTTCGGGCCGTCGAGGCAGGATCGCCAGAGCGAAAATTTGGCTTTCTTGAGGACTGATGCGTCCGTTTTTTACCACTGGCATGGCTGAGAGCATTGGTAGGCTCTGCGGGACATAACCGCATAGAGGGCTTTGACATGACGGACACTCCCAATAGCCGGGACAGCACCTTTTTCCTGTGCCTGATGGTGCTGATCTGGATAGGCATGTTCGCCGGTTTCGGTGGCGACATCGCCAAAAAATATGAACACGCACAAGGATTTCGATACCCCCTGATCGTGCATATTCATGCGGCGGCCTATGTCGGCTGGATGGTGTTGCAGACCCTTCAGATTGTCCTGATCAAGACCGGGAGATATTGCGCCCATAAGTTTCTTGGCTATCTGGGCATAGGGCTCCTGTGTTTCATGCTGGTCGTGGGGCCATGGGCGGAAATTGACTTTGAACGCCGCACACTTGGTGAACCGGGCGCCAAAACAGCCTTCATGGTGATCGCCCTGTCAGGTGTCGTGATGTTTGGGGTGCTGGCCAGCGCCGGTGTGTGGCTTCGCCGCTCGCCAGACGCGCACAAACGCCTAATGATGCTGGCGTTGATTTCTATAACGACGGCAGGGTACGGGCGCTGGCTCACGCGCCCTATCCTGAGTGGCCTGGAGCATCTCGGCCTCTCGACCAGCTTTCTGACCTTCTGGCTGGCCTTCAATGCGGCACCGATCGTACTAACGGGGATGATCGCCCTTCGCGACTTTGTCGTTTACCGCCGGCTTGTGCCCGCTTTTGTCTGGGGCACCGTCTTTATGACCTGTGTTCAGCTCCTGTCTGCGTGGATCTATTTTCTACCCGAATGGAAAGCTTTGGCCGTACGCTGGATAGGCGGATAGACCGGTCGCGGCTTCAGAGCCGCTGCCGTTGGTTTTGGCGATTAATGGGCAGGCTATATTGAGGGAACTGAGTTTTAAGTTCCCAATAGGGGCAGAAGGGCTCTCGCGCAACGGAGGCAGGGGAGGCGTTCGACAATTCACAGAAATTTGTTCTTGGTTTGTTTCCCAAGAGTCCGCTGTTAAGGATTTGTGACTCTTCACGATTCCACCCCGACCTATCACCCTGACATTTTCTGGCAGCACGAAAAGGCCGATTTCACCCTATTGACTCTTGCCGGAATT